>JAICXC010000003.1 GCA_025980665.1 Bryobacteraceae bacterium | reverse complement strand
TGGGCGAGAAATTTGGTGTGGATCTGCCGATTATTCAACAGATGCACGCCGTGACGAGCGGAGGAAAGCCCCCTCGCGACGCAGTCCGTGATTTGATGGAGCGCACACTTAAAGGCGAGTAGCACCATCCGTGTCGAAACCTACGCAACCTTCTCCCGAGACTCGGGTTAACGAGAATATGGAGGCTATTGTCGCTCTGGAACGAGACGCTCAGTTGATGCTGAATGTCCGCGAAGGGGATGATACCAGCTTCGGATTTTTACTCGAACGGCACAGGGGGCCTGTGGTGCACTTCCTGTACCGGATGGTGCAGAATCAGGCGGTATCAGAGGAGCTGGCTCAAGAGGTTTTCCTGCGGGTTTACCGGAGCCGGGAGACGTACGAACCGACCGCGAAGTTTACAACTTGGCTGTTCCGCATCGCCACGCATGTGGCTCTGAATTCGATACGTGATCGCAAAAAAGAAAAAGGCCACGAGAGCCTGGATGAGAGTAGTGACGAGATGCTCGGCGGGTTGGAACGCCAGGTGGCGGACCGGCAACTAACGATCGAGCAAGAGATGGTCCGTGATGTCAAGCTACGCGAGGTGAGGCAGGCGATTGAAGCCCTGCCCGCCAAGCAGCGCGCCGCCGTACTGATGCACAAGTACGAAGGCCTGGATTATGCGCAGATCGCCAAAGTGTTGAGCTGTTCTGAATCCGCGATCAAGTCGCTGCTGTTCCGGGCCTACGAGACGCTGCGCGACCGGCTGGCACACATGGCTTAAAGAACTAGCTGAACTTTTTGAGGGAACCTATGATTTGCCTGAGTAAGAACGAACAGGGCGCCGAGCTTCTGGCCGGTTACCTGTCGAGGACGCTGGACGCGCCGCGCATGGCCGAACTCGGCCGCCATATTCAGGAGTGTGCGGATTGCCGCGGCTTGGCGAGCGTGTGGGAACGCCTGGATGAATTCGCCGTTCCCGAGGTTTCGCCGGGATTCGACGCGCGGTTGTACGCGCGGATCGCCAGTGAGGATGCGCGGGTTTCCTGGTTGTCATGGCGGCGCTGGTTGTGGCGTCCGATTGCGCCGTTGGCCGCGGCTGCCGCCGTGGTCGCGCTGGTGCTGGGTTTCCTGCATGTTCCCGGAACTCCCCATTCGGCCAAGCAGGCGAGTAAAGTAGAGATCGAACAAGTGGCGCAGGCCGTGGACGATCTGGATTTGCTGACTCCCATCGACAGGTAGACCATGCGGGTTGTATTCACTTTCGCCGCGGCCGTACTCTTAGCCGTGTCGCCCGTGGGCGCTCAGGATAATATCCTGCGCCAGAAGGCGATCCCGCAGCAGAAGGCCAAGCAACAGAAACAACAGCAATTGAAGATGGTGCCGCTGCCCGCGCCCGCTGTGGAGCGATTCCTGCAAATGTCGCCGGATGACCGCGAACGCGCGCTATCGCAGCTAGCTCCGGAACGTCGCCAGCAGGTGGAACAACAACTCAACCGGCTGCAGCAGCTTTCTCCAGATCAGGCGCAGCGGCTCCAGGATGTGTATCCAGCCTTTATGAATCTTCGTCCCGTCCGACGTCAGGCCGTGCGTGCCGAGATCAAGGAGCTGCGTCAGATGAGGCCAGTGGAACGGAAGGACCGCCTGAATAGCGACGCAGGCAGTTTCTCTCCGGAAGAGATGAGTATTCTGCGCCAAGTCACGGGCGTCCCGGAATAGCTACTTGGTTTTTTTCAGTTCTTCTACCAGAGCGGGAACGACTTCGAACAGGTCTCCTACGATTCCGTAGTGCGCCACTTCGAAAATGGGAGCATCCGGATCTTTATTGATCGCGACGATGGTCTTCGCCCCCTTCATTCCCACCAGGTGCTGGATCGCTCCGGAGATTCCTACCGCGATGTACACCTTCGGCGACACGGTTTGGCCTGAGCTGCCGACCTGACGGTCCATCGGCAGCCAGCCAGCGTCGCAAATCGGGCGTGAGGCAGCGAGTTCCGCACCGAGCGCTTGGGCCAGCGCTTCGACCACGGGAATGTTTTCCTTCTCTTTAATCCCGCGGCCAACGGAGACGATGATGTCGGCGGCGGTCAAGTCGACCGCCCGGGCTGCTTCTCTAAATGGCGGCTCCGCCACTTGGCGCGACGTCACGGAAGCGGGAGAGAATTTCTCTACCTGCGGCGAACCGTCTGCGCGCCAAGCTCCCGCCTGGATAGAGACGAAATGCGGCCCATCACCCACCAGGCGTACGTCGGCGTTGAATTTACCTTGGAACATTTGCCGGACGAAGACGGGCGGGTCTTTTTTTTCAAAACGCGCGGCGATGACGTCGCCAATCAGGGTGCGTCCAAATCTCGCCGCGAGCCTGGGCGCGTAATCGCGCGTCTGGTAGGTGTGCCCGAAGACCACCAACGTGGGATTCACCTTGCGGATCAGTTCTTCGACGGCCGAGGTGTAGGCGTCGGCGGTATAGGGGAGGTCGATCGAGTACGCTTTGACGTCTGATCCAAACTGCTGGGCGGCGGCTAGAACCTCGCTGGCCATGCGCTGCTCGACAATCGCGAGGACGCTCATAACACGCGTGCCTCGAAGCGCAATTTTTCTACTAACTTGGCGGCGGCGGTCCTAGGGTCGCCCTCGAAGATCTGCGCTTGCTTGTTCTTCTCCGGTGCATAAAGCTTTTCGATGACCGCCGAAGGTGGGGCAACTTCCGCCGCTCCGTCCAAGCTGATGACCTTGATCTCCTTGGTCTTGGCTTTCTTGATGCCCATCAGCGTGGCATAGCGCAACTTGTTTAACCCGCTTTGAATCGTCAGCACGGCGGGCAACGGCATCTCGATGTGCTGGAACCACCCGTCCTCTAACTCTCGTTTGACGCGGACCTTGCCGGGCTGGATTTCGACCTGCATGATGATGGTCGAACTCGGCAGCCCGAGCAGTTGGGCTAGCACCACGCCGGTTTGTCCGTAGCCAAGGTCGTCGGATTGGAGACCGGTGAGGATTAGATCGGGAGACTCGGGTCGCAGCGCTGTTGCTAGCAGGTTCGCTATTCCAAAGGTGTCAATACTGGACGACTCGATGTGGATTCCGCGATCTGCGCCCTTGGCCAGCGCCTCGCGAATGGTTTGCGACACTCGCGCCGGGCCGACGCTGATCACGATGACCTCGCCGCCATGTTTTTCCCGTAATTGCAGCGCCTCTTCAAGGGCGTAAGCGTCGGGCTCGTTGATCTCGAAGCTCAGAGTGTCTTCGTCGATCCAGGTTCCGGCAGCGTTCAGACGCAGAGGAGAATCGCGGAGAGGAACCTGCTTGATCGCTACGGCGATTTTCATTACAACCGCTTGAAAATCAGGCAGCCGTTGGTGCCGCCGAAGCCGAAGGAATTCGAGAGCGCGTAGTCAATCTTCATTGGGCGCGCATGATTCGGCACATAGTCCAGATCGCAATCCGGATCGGGACATTCGTAGTTGATAGTCGGCGGTGCGACCTGGTCGCGAATGGCCATGATAGTGATGCCGGCTTCCAAGCCGCCAGCGCCGCCCAGCAGGTGCCCGGTCATGGATTTGGTGGAACTGATGGCAACCTTATGCGCGTGCTCTCCGAACAAGCGCTTGAGCGCCGTGGTTTCGATGCGGTCGCCGACCGGCGTCGAGGTGCCGTGCGCGTTGACGTAGTCGATCTGATGCGGCTGCAGGCCGGCGTCCTTCAGTGCGTTGCGCATAACCCGGAATCCGCCATCTCCGTCTTCCGATGGCGAGGTGATGTGATACGCGTCCCCGCTCATTCCATAGCCCAGCATCTCGGCTAACATTGGCGCACCGCGCTGCATCGCGTGCTGGTACTCTTCGAGGATCAAAATGCCGGACCCTTCCCCGGCCACGAATCCGTCGCGGTCGCGATCCCAGGGGCGCGACGCGCGCTCCGGCTCGTCATTGCGATGCGACAGCGCGCGCATGGCGGCAAATCCGCCGATGCTCATGGGAGTAATGGCGGCCTCCGTTCCGCCGCAGATCATCACGTCGGCATCGCCGCGCTGGATCAGCCGGAAGGAATCGCCGATGGCGTGCGCACCACTGGTGCAAGCCGTCGCCGTGGCGGAATTGGGCCCCTTGGCTCCGGTGCGGATGGAGACGCAGCCGGAAGCCAGGTTGATGATGGTCGCGGGAATGAAAAATGGGGAAATGCGTCCGGGGCCTTTTTCGAGCAGGTTCTTGTGTTCCCGCTCGATTACCTCAAATCCGCCGATGCCGCTGCCGATATAGACGCCGGTGCGCTCGGCTTCATCGCCGGCCGGGACTTTGAACCCGGAGCTATGGAGCGCGAAATCCGATGCGGCGATGGCCAGGTGGATGAACCGCCCCATTTTCTTGATTTCTTTTTTCTCGATGTAGTTGGCGGGGTCGAATCCCTTAACTTCGCCCGCGATACGGCAACTGAAGCCGGTGGCGTCGAAGGCGGTGATGGGACCAATGCCGCTTTGGCCGCTCCGGATGGCTTGCCAGACCAGTTCAGTGCCGATTCCAACCGAAGTCAGCATTCCGACTCCGGTGACTACAACTCTGCGTTGCAAGAGGGCTCCGTGAACCTCGCCGTCCGGCTACTTCTTTTTGGACTCAATGTATGTGATCGCGTCTTTCACGGTCGCGATTTTTTCCGCATCCTCGTCGGGAATATCGAGGTCGAAAGCCTCCTCGAACGCCATCACCAACTCGACGATATCCAGCGAATCGGCGCCGAGGTCATCGACGAAACTGGCAGTGGGATCGACTTGCACCTCATCCACGCCGAGCTGTTCGACGATGATCTGCTTGACCTTTTGCTCAACCGACATGCACCCTCCCTAAATCCCTTATCAAACTCATTGATTCTACCGGGTGAGCGCGGAGGGCGCAACTTTCGTCCGACGTGGCTCAAAGGAACTTGCTGAAACCAAGGCGTCCGGACACCCTCAGCCGAGGAGGCCGCCATGCCCGAGACCAGCGACTTCCCAGCCTGAAATCCGATAGCGCGCAAGCATCGGCGGCAACACGACATCGAGTATATTCGCCTTGGCCGAGCGGAAACAACCGGGCGCGGAGATGATGGGAATCTCGTTCTTGTAGGCCAGCAGAAACAGGTTTCCAGGCTCAACAGGCGCCAGGAAACGCTCCAGATGGCAACCAATGCGAGCCATGGCCCGGCCCACCACGTCGTCTGGGCCGGCGGGAGCGGAAGTGGACGCGACTAGGATTCCCGTGGGACGGGCGCGCAGCAGATGCTCCAGGGCGCGTGCAACCGAGCCTTCATCCTCGGTCGGCGAAAGTGCGAAGCTGGGGGCCACGCCGAAACGGTCCAGGCGCTGGCGCACCACCGGCTCGAAGAGCTGGCGGGCCCGTTCGCCGTCAAGCGGATCGGTGTAAAGCACGGCCACGGCGGCCGAACGGATAAAGCGGGCCTGCAAAATGGGTCCCCGTTCCCGCAGGATATTGATCACGGTTTCAAGTTGTGGCTGCGCCACGGCAAAGGGAGCGCTCTTGACGGTGGCGATGCGTTGTTCCGCGCGAGCATGGCTGAAATTCGGGCTGGTGGCGACTACGATGCTGGAGGTGCAATTGATCTGACGCAATAGCTCTTCGTCGACCAGCACGCAACAGTCTTCGGTGGCGAATAAATTGGCCCGTCCCCCTGCCGCCAGACGGATTTCCAGGCATCCACACCCCGTTTCCGCGGCGACCTGGGCCACGGCTTCGTCCTCGCCGATCTCGCCGTCTTCCAATTCAGTGACCCAGACCTGGCCCAGTCCTTCGGTTTCGAGCAACCGTATATCTTCGTCACTGAGAATATGACCTTTGGCCAGGAGCTTGCGGCCGCTTTGGCGGAAAATGGTACAGCAGAGAATCCGTCCCGCTGAGTCCCGGACGGCGACCGTCTGTGCCTTCAAAATGCACCTCCCGTTGGTTCTTTACCACTGGAACACCCCGGAACGGTGTAGCGCGCAGTAAAACGATCGCGCGGCGCCATTTTTGGTACGTGTACTACACTCTAGTGTATGTTCGGTGGGATAAATCTCAAAGGTAATCGTAAAGAAAACTGAAGCTCACTTAAAATCGGTTATCGCCAAAGTATAACTCGGATGCTTTTAAAGAGTCATGCGGGTTCCTATGGGTTCGCCGGATAGGAGCTTGCGGACGACGCCCGCGAGCGCCCCGGGCGCGATCATGACTTGTTGAACTCCTTTGTGAAGGGCATCGATCGCCGCTTCGAGCTTCGCTCGCATACCGCCGGTAGCCACACCTTCTTCTATCAGTACACTTGCGTAATCGCCGTTCAAAAGGGGACAAACGGATCCGTCTTTATCGCGAACGCCTTCTACATCGGTCAGAAAGAGAAGAGATTCGGCAGCGAAAGGCGCCGCGCAGGCCACGGCCATTTGATCCGCATTGACATTGTAAACATTCCCTCTGTCATCTCCCGCCACACACGCTATGACCGGAAGATAGGATGCTTCTGTCAAAAGATCTAGTAACCGGGGATCTGAACGAACGGGTCTGCCGACCTGTCCCAGATCCGGACTTAGCAATTCGGCATCGACCAAGCCTGCGTCTAATCCACTCAATCCCACGGGTCGAGCTCCCGCCGCGCGGAAGGCGGTCACGAGTTCCGCATTTACACTGCCGGCGAAGACTTTCAGTACTGCGTCGATTACTTCCGGCGTAGTCACGCGCAATCCGTTTATGAAACGGCTTTCGACGCCGCGCTCGGCGAGGAAACGGGTCATTTGCTTTCCGCCGCCGTGGACCACAACAATTCGATTGTCAGGCTCGGCTGCGGCCTCGGAAATTTCGCGCGCCAGGCGCTGGCGAGAATCGGGCACATCGAGCAGAGTGCCGCCCAGTTTGATCAGCAGTTTACGTGGCTTCACGTTAGAGGAGCCCGGCGGTTTCCGGATACCCCAGTGCGAGGTTCATGTTCTGGATGGCCTGTCCGGCCGCGCCCTTGACCAGATTGTCGATCGCCGAGATCACGACGGCACGTCGGGTTTTCTCGTCGTACTTGAAACCGATATCGCAGAAGTTCGTGTGTGCGACAGCCTGAAGGTCGGGAACCTGCCCCGGCGGGTATAAGCGGACAAATGGTTCAGGGGCGGGTTCGGATGCGTAGCGCCCGCGATAAATTGCGAGCAAATCGTCCGCGGAGGCGATTTTCTCGGATGCCCTGAAGTAGATCGTTTCCAGGATGCCCCGATGAATCGGGATTAATTGCGCCGTGAAGCTGAACTCGCTTTCGTCCAGGCCAGAGGTGCGTAAAACTTCGGGGACATGACGATGGTCGAAAATCGAATAGACTGAAAAATTCTCGGTGACCTCGCAGAAACTTGTCTTAAGGGAAGCTTTACGCCCTGCGCCGCTGACGCCGCTCTTGGCGTCGCACACGATTCCGAATTCACGGACGATCGCGCCCGCCTCAATTAGTGGCTTAAGAGCAAGATTCGCGGCAGTCGGGTAGCAACCGGGATTCGAAATGAGGCGCGCGACAGCCACGCGGCTGCGGCAGAATTCGGGTAGTCCATAGACAGCCTCTTTAAGGAGCTCCGGCTGCGTATGGGACTCTTTGTACCAGCGCTGATAGTTCTCCGTTGTACCGAGTCTGAATGCGCCGCTGAGGTCGATGACTTTTGCTCCCGCGTCAAGCATAGGCCCGGCAAGCTGCATGGACACTTCCGGAGGCGTGGCGAAAAATACGGCTGCCAGGCCGGCGGAACGAATCGAGTCGGGGGAGCATGGAAGGCGTCGTGGACCGCTATGGCCTAAAGGCCGCGGGCGATCGCCGCTGTCGCGATGCTCGAGCAGAATCGGCTCGACATGCGGGTGCTTCGACAACAGTGAAACGAGTTCCGCGCCGCTGTAGCCGCTAAAGCCGACAATTCCGACAGGCGTTTCGGACATTGGATCTCTCAATTATGCCACGCGCGTATGCTATGGCCCAGTTTTAGGGGCGTTGTTCGCTGACGGACCGGTCTGCCAGATCGCCGATAACCGGGAGGTGGTAATCCTGGTCATGGCTGACTTTTATCAACATGAAGATCCAGGCCCCGAGGATCGCCAGATGGAGCAGCTGGGAAATTGTCCGGTAAACAGGAAATCCGACGGTGGAGACCGGGAACGCGAGCATTGGTGCGACCACCCACTCGACCATGAGCCAGGCCGCGAATAGATACAAGCCCTGGAAGGCATGAAAGCGGAGCCGCCTTTCTGAGCGGAACCGGTCGCTGGCGAGCACGGCGATCGCGGCGATCCAGCCGACCCAAGGGATGTAGCAAAGCAGGGCAGCGTTGCGATGCGAAATGTTGCTCCAGAAATCGTGGACCCTGCCAGGCGCCGATGCCATGCCTCCCGACTGCGAGGTTCCGCACTTGGCGCAGAAGCGGTCTGAAGTTCCGACCGTTTGTCCGCACTGTACGCAATAGGGCATCTCTATTAAGCAGATCTCTCCAGCTTGTACGATAGCTTTATGCGGCGAGTTCCCACAACATGGCTTTTGGTTCTGCTCGCGGCGTCCTCGGGCGCCCTTCAGGGCGCTAAGACGTTAGACCTGTACTTCATTGACACTGAAGGCGGGCAGGCCACGCTGGTGGTGGCGCCTTCAGGACAGTCCTTGCTTATCGATACCGGATACACCGGCTTCGGAGGGCGCGATACTCTGCGGATCGCGGCGGCGGCCAAGGACGCAGGCGTCAAGAAGATCGATACCTTGCTCATCACCCATTTTCACGACGATCACGTGGGCGGCGTGGCGAATCTGCTGGATCGATTTCCGGTGACCACCTTCGTGGATCATGGCCCGAGTATTGAGACCAAGGATTATCCCAGTGCTTACGCGGCGGCGTTCGCTAAAGGGCAACACCGGGTTGTGGCGGCGGGCGACAAGATCGCGATCAAGGATCTGGATGTGACGGTGGTGGCCGCCGCGGGGAACGCGATTGGACAGCAAGGCGAGCCGAATCCGAATTGCGCCGGCATTCCCCGGAGTCAGTCTGATCTTGAGTCCGGGGAGAATTCGCAGTCGGTGGGCGTCGTGATCCAGTTTGGCAAGTTTCGGTTCGCGGATTTGGGCGATCTGACGTGGAACAAAGAACTGGCATTGCTCTGCCCGGAAAACAAGGTCGGCAGGATCGACTTGTACCTGACGACGCATCATGGCGGCGATTTGGGGCATGACCCCGCGGGTGGCGATCATGAATAACGGTCCCACTAAGGGCGGCGAGGCGGCGGGCTGGAAGAATGTGATGGCGTCGCCAGGGCTAGAGGATCTCTGGCAACTGCATTTCGCGTTGGCGGGCGGTAAGGACACCAACGTCCCCGACACATTTATCGCCAACGTCGACGCCAACGATCAGGGGAAGCACCTGAAAGTCTCCGCGCTGGCGGATGGTTCGTTTACGGTAACGAATCCACGGAATAAGTTCAGCAAGACCTACGCCGCGAGGTGACAGGCGACCCGCTTGGGGGTAAACAAGATCGCCTGTCCCACCCCCTACCGCTTCATGTGCGCGGCGTCTTTTTCGTCCTCGGTGCAGAAGTTTTCCAGTAAGTCCGTGTCGGGAAACAGGTACATGCCGATTTTGTACGTGAATGGTTTCGTGTAAGTCTTGGGATCGTCGATCGTGACCTGGACGTCCATGTGACCGAAATCACGGCGGTGGAACTGCTCGGTGACGCGCATGGCTTCGCTATGCGGATGGCCGAAAATGTCGAGTGGGCCGAATGGAATCAGTCCAATCGTCTCCACCACCAGGGAATCGCCCTGCCAGTGGCCGACGGAGTACCCGAGCCAGCTCGGCTGGGGATCGTCGGGATGCTTTCTGCCGTCCGTAAAGATCTGGCGGAAGACCGTGTCGGCCTCATAGAGTAGCAGCGTCAGCTTGGGGGTCTGGACGATTTTGAACGGAGCTGGCCGGGAATCCACTAGTGGCACAGGAGGAGGGGCGCAGAGCGCGGGAGGAGGTGTAGTCATAGCCGCCGCCGCACGCTTCTCATACGCCGCTCTAAATTCGGGGCGCAGCGGAGATTCTTCGGGCTTGACGCCGGCCAGGACATTGAAAAAGGAAAGCGGCGGCGTATCTTCTCCCAGGCCGTTCCCGCCGGCCACGCCGGTGCCACCTCCGGGCAATATCTTCATAAGCTCGCTGATCGGAGCTCCCTCGCCCTGCCAGACGCCGGACAGGTCCGGCTTGCCATTGGAAGCTCGCGGCGCGGGCGCGGATAAGTTCGGCTTACCGTCCTTAGTCCTAGGAGTTGCCGAATCGCGGATGTTCAGCCACTGCGCCTGAGCCACTGCCGCCACCCCAACAAGTATCAAGATGCGGATACGCATATATTCCATCCCTCCCCATTGTGAAGATTGTATCGGAATCCGTATCCTAGGACTTGCTGCTTTCCACCTCGACCTATTTCGTATTCCTGGTCGGCATTTTCTTTCTCTATTGGTCCGTGTCGCGGGTTCGGGCGCTGGCGCTAAGCGTGCTTCTCTTCGCGAACTATTTTTTCTATGCCCGCTGGGACCTGCGCTACTTGGCGATCATTCCCCTGGCTTCGACCTGCGATTATTTCATCGGCTTGGGCCTCCAGGCCACGCCCAATCGGGTGCTGCGGCGGATGCTGGTCACCGCGAGCATCGTGCTCAACATCGGTCTGATTGCCTTCGCACGCGACTGGAAGCTTTCGATTACGCTCTCTTTCTATGCGTTCCAGGCACTAACCTATACGCTCGACCTGTACCGGCGCGACATTAAAGCAACCCAGAGCTATCTGGCGCATCTGGCTGCCGTGTCGTTCTTTCCAACCATCCTGGCGGGACCGATCACGAGGGTCTCTGTGCTACTCGAGCAGTTTGAGAAACGTAAGCCCTTGGACGCAGCCGACGGCGGCCGGGCGCTCTTCCTGATTGGACTGGGACTGATCAAGAAGCTGATGATCGCAGATTATCTGGCCGGGAATCTGGTTAACCGGGTATTCGATTTTCCCAATCTCTACACCGGTGCGGAGAACCTGATCGCGGTGTATTCATACACGCTGCAAATTTTTTACGATTTTTCCGGCTACACCGATATCGCCATCGGGTCGGCACTGCTCTTGGGCATCAAGCTCCCGCCGAATTTCAACCGGCCATACGCGGCGCACAATATCGCCGATTTCTGGCGTCGCTGGCACATCACGCTTTCGAACTGGCTGCGCGATTACTTGTACTTTTCGCTGCCCGGACTGCGGTCCAAGTGGAAGATTTTCACATACACGAATCTGTTGATCACAATGGTTCTGGGCGGCCTCTGGCACGGGCAGAGCTGGAATTTCGCGATTTGGGGCGCATTGCACGGGACGGGGCTGATAATCGTCCGGCTGTGGCAGATACGCACCGGGAGGAAGCCCGCGGCTGGCTGGTGGCGAATCGCCAGCATTGTGCTTACGGTCCATTATGTGGCGTTCGCGTGGATCTTTTTCCGCGCGCCGAACCTCGAGACTGTGAGATCTATCCTGGCTCGCATCGCTTCGGGCACGGTTTCCTTTGCCAACGTTTCCACCGGATTGTGGGTGATTTTGGCGATCGCCATTGTTGCGCATTACTTGCCGGCGAAGTGGTACGAGTTTAGCGTCAATCTGTACATCAGAGCGCCGTTTTTCGCGCAGGCCGGGGCGATGGCTGCTCTGGTGATTGGCCTGCAATACGTTGCCCAGACCGGGGCGGCGCCGTTTATCTACACCAGGTTCTGAATGCGTAAGACGATACTGGGGGTGATCACCTTTGCGGCGCTGATCTTATTGCCCCGCGCAGTTCCCGCGCTCAAGAACTACGTATCGCTCGATCCACGCGATATTCCGCTGGTATGGGACCTCCCGGTTCCCAAACCGAAAGAACTGGAAACCGACGCGGTGCGCGCGCAGCGTCTGCAAATCCAGAAGCCGCAGAATCTGCTCGATCCGCACAGGACTCTGGATCACTTTTATCAGGCGCTGCTTCAAGGCGGGCCTGTACGAGTCCTGCATTACGGCGATTCGCCCACCACCGGCGATCTGATCACCGCCGATGCGCGCGCGCAGTTCCAAAAGCAGTTTGGCGACGGAGGCGCGGGCTTTGTTCTGATCGCGAAGCCGTGGGCCTGGTATTTTCACCGAGGCGTCGACATGGATGCGTCTAAGTGGACCATCGATGTGGCCGGTGACACGCAGATTAAAGACGGGTTGCACGGCTTGGGTGGCGCCAGTTTCCAGGGCTCGCCGGGAGCGGTAGCGACCTTCACCGTGAAAAACGAGCAGCGCACCGCGGAAATCGCCTATCTGGAACAGCCTGAAGGCGGCACATTTTCCTTTGAGGCCGACGGAAACGAGCTGGGACAAGTAGAAACCGCGGCGGACAAAGCAATCCCAGCCTGGAAGTCATTCGAACTTCCCGCGGGCACCAAGAAGTTTACCGTTCGTGTGGAGAGCGGCAAGGTCAGGTTGTATGGCGTGGAGTTCAGCAAGGCGAAGCCAGGAGTGCTGTATAGCAGTTTGGGCGTCAACGGCGCCAACATCACACTGCTGAGTCGTGCTTTTAATGGCGGGCATTGGACCGCTCAACTGCATCACTACCGGCCCGACCTGGTGGTTTTGGCATATGGCACCAACGAAAGTGGCTTCCCCAAATTCGTTGATTCCACCTGGGCTGCGGAGATGAAATCGGCCGTAAAGCGGCTCCAGACGGCGCTGCCCGAGACGTCGATCCTGCTGATGAGCCCCATGGACCGGGGGGAGCGCAATGAGCGCGGCGAGATCGATACCATCCCGGCGATGCCCAGGCTGGTAAAGATCGAGGGGAAGGTGGCCGAAGAAACCAATGTGGCATTCTTCAATACGTTCCAAGCCATGGGCGGGGAGGGGACGATGGCGCGCTGGTATGCGGCCGAACCGCGGCTGGTTGGTTCGGATTATATTCACCCGATGCCGGCGGGGGCAAAGATTGTGGGGGAGCTGTTGTACGGGGCTCTTCGAGATGGCTATAACGAATATAAGCTGCGACAATTAAAGGGCAGGGAGAGCAGCACCACGAAGTGAAGCGAGT
This sequence comes from Bryobacteraceae bacterium, assembly GCA_025980665.1. Lineage (GTDB taxonomy): Bacteria > Acidobacteriota > Terriglobia > Bryobacterales > Bryobacteraceae > Palsa-187. Next base: position 61,890 of record JAICXC010000003.1, on the reverse strand, counting down.
TATCCAGTTCTGCGTCGCTTTAGCGATCGCCACGGCGGTGGCGTTCGGCGTGCAGCCTGCGAAGTCGTCGGCCGCGAAAGCTCCTTCCAAGAAGAGTTCGGCGAAAAAGAAGTACGTTTCGAACACCCGCAAGCCTCCGGTGAAGAAGGCCAAAGCCTCAGCGAAAAAGGCGCCGGTCAAAACCGTAAAAGCGCCTCCCGTGCCGGCGAAAGTCCGGGCAGAAGCGCATGATTACGTTTTCGAGAATGTAGCTAACGGCGCGGATATCCCGGTCGAAAATTCAGCGGCGCTGATTCCGTTCTTCGAACAGCTGTATCGTCATCAGCGAGGCGAAGTGGCTGGTGCGGTACATATTCTGCATTACGGCGACTCGCATACCGCCGCCGATGAATGGACCGGCGACCTCCGCACGCACTTCCAGGAAAAATTCGGCGACGGCGGCAGTGGATTTTCACTGGCCGGGCGCCCTTGGAATAGCTATCGCCGGATGGATGTGCGTTCGGGATCGACCCGCGGCTGGCACACCGATGGTCTGGTGGGCCGGGCGGGCGATGGCGTTTACGGTTTAGGCGGCGTCAGCTTGAGCACCGCGAGCGCCCATGAAGCGATCTATCTGGACGCGAACGCGGCCGAGTTCGAACTGTTCTACTACCAGCAGCCCGGCGGCGGCACATTGCAAATCTACGACAACGGGATGCCCACGGAGCAGATTTCAACCGACGGCGAAGCAGGGCCGGCCTATTATCGACTGGAAGCGATTCCGGGCATGCACCGGGTGGAAGCAGAAACGCTCGATCGCGGACCGGTCCGCTTGTTCGGCTGGGTGGCGGAGAACACCACAGGCGTCACCTACGAGGAGTTGGGGATCAACGGCGCGGAGGCGTCTATCATTCTGGGGTGGAATGAGGAAACGCTTCGGTCCAATATCGAGCGGCGCAATCCCGCGCTGATCGTACTGGCGTACGGGACCAATGAAGCCGGCCGCAAGGATTGGACGCTGGAGAGCTATCGCGAGATGTACTCGAACCTGATTGCCCGGTTGAGGGCCGACGCCCCCACAGCCGCGATTCTCGTTGTTGGCCCGGCGGATCGCACGCAAAAAGTGCGTAAGATCGGCTGGCAAACCATGGAAAAGATCGAAGTGATCGCCGAGGCGCAGAGACAAGCGGCGCTCGCCAATGGCTGCGCGTTCTGGGATCTGCGGGCCAAGATGGGCGGCAAAGGGTCGATGCTGAAATGGGTGGCCGCGGGCATGGCTCAGGCCGACCACGTACACTTCACGGGTCCGGGCTACCGGATGATCGGCGACGCTGTGTTCCGCGATGTGATGAGCCAGTACGACATCTTCCTTCAGGCGCGCACCGCGATCGTTGCAAACGCAGAATCTACTACTCCTTCCGATGCCACGGCTGCTGGAAACCAATGAGCCGCGATGCGCGCGAGGCGTCCAGCCAGATTCTCACTGGAGACTTGTATTGCCCCCGCTGCCAGAAGGAAGTGAAGGATCCGCTGACGTGCGGCGATTGTCTCTCGACCATCTGCCGCCAATGCGGTACGGCGTTAGAGCAGGTGGACGAACTGGGCATCGGCTGACCGCCTTGGTGGTAGCGTCGCTACTGCTGATTTCCTGCCGGACATCTTCGACTTCGTCCAAGACGCCATCCAAAGGGCCGTCGAAGTCGCCGACCCCCGCAATCGGAATCGCCTTTACCGGACCCACAACGGTCAATCTTCGCGAGGATCTGGGGCCCAGGGCCAACGTCGTGTCTACTCTCCAGCATGGGGAACGGCTGGAAGTGCTGGAGATGCGGCGCAGATTCGTTCGCGTGCGCACATCCAAAGGCCTGGAGGGCTGGACGGACGTAAATTACCTGCTGAGCCAGCAACAGGTCGGCGATTTGGACAAACTCGCGGCGTTCGCGGCCAAGCTTCCTTCGCAGGGCAAGGGGACGACCTTCGACTCCCTGAATGTCCATACCGCGCCGAGCCGCCAAGCCCCCAGCTTCACCCAAATCCCCGAGGGCGGCGCATCCGATGTGCTGCTGCATCGAGTGTCGCCGCGCGTTGCGGTGATGCCCGCGCCGGCAGCTCCGATAAGGACTAAGGGCAAAGCTGCTAACAAGAACGCTCCCCCTAAGTCGGCCAAGCAGGGCAAAGAGCCTCCACCTCCTCCGCCTCCAGCTCCCTCGCCGCCTGCCAATTGGGTGGATCTGTCGCGTCCTCGCGCCGCGGACCTGGGGGGAGATGCCGTGGCGGCTGCTCCTGAGCCTCGTAAACCCATTCCTATGGATGACTGGTACTTGGTGCGAACACGCGACGGCAAAGCTGGGTGGGTGCTGGCCCGGCAGATCTCAATGTCGATTCCGGATGAAGTGGCGCAGTACGCCGAAGGGCATGTCATCACTGGATATTTATCGCTGGGGAAGGTGGGTTCAACCGACAAAGACAACTGGTTGTGGACGACGACTTCCGTCGGTTCGCAAGGCCTCGACTTCGATAGTTTTCGCGTGTTCGTCTGGAGCATCAAGCGGAGCCGTTACGAGACGGCCTATATCGAGCGCAACGTGAAAGGTCATTATCCGATTGAAGCGCGGCCAGGGTCTGGAGAGGATGCAGCATTCTCGGTAGTGGTCGAAGACAAGGATGGACAGGTTTACAAGAAGACCTACGAGTTTAGCGGATATCGAGTGAAGCTGGTTTCGAAAGAGCCTCGTCCGGAGCCGGCGGCGGTGCCTGAGGTCCGGACAACCGGCAACTTTGAAGAAGTTCAGATGGTGCAGAAAGTAAGCTGGTCCGACAAGCTGCGCGACGTGCGTAAACGTTGGTTCGGGCGATAGCCTTAGTCGAACGCGAACAGTCCCATGGCGCGTTTCACTTTCTTGAGCGTGCTGTCGGCGATAACGCCTGCATTGGCCGACCCCAGAGCCAGCGCCTGGGTAATTTCGTCTGATGTGATCTCGCGATAACGACGCTGGATGGGGTCCAGTCCAGCGACCACTGCCTCGGCCACGGTTTTCTTCAAATCGCCGTAGCGCATGCCAGAGAAACGTTCGCGCATGTCATCATTCGTGGCTTCCGTGAACGCCTGGTAAATCGCGAGCAGGTTGCGGACACCAGCGCCCGGATTGTCGAAATCGACGCCGGGTTTGGAATCGGTCGTCGCCCGCATGATCTTCTTGCGGATCACCGACGGCTCATCCAGCAAACCGATGGCGTGACCGGCGCCAGGCTCCGACTTACTCATCTTCTTTTCCGGATCGTCCAAGCCCATGACACGCGCGCCGACTGTGGGGAGATGAGTCGCCGGCATGGTGAATGTCTCTCCGTGTTCGGGATAAAGCGAGTTGAAGCGTTGCGCAATGTCTCTGGTTAATTCCACGTGTTGCTTCTGGTCGTCGCCGACGGGGACCACATCGGCCTGGTACAGCAAGATATCGGCGGCCATAAGGACGGGATACTGCAACAAACCGTCGCTAATAGTTTCTTGTGCCTGGGACTTTGCCTTGTATTGCGTCATCCGCTCCAGCCAGCCGACAGGAGTTACGCAGGTGAGCAGCCAGGCCAGTTCGGCGTGCTCGGGGACTCTGGATTGGAGCACCAGGGATTTCTTGTCGATTCCGATCGCCAAAAGGATGCCTGCCAACTGCTGAACCTTGGTGTTCAGCTCTTTCGGATCCTGATACACCGTGATCGCATGCAGGTCGACGATGCAGTAGATGCTATCGTAGTCATACTGAATCTTGGCCCAGTTCTTCAGCGCGCCCAGATAATTCCCGATGTGCGGACTGCCTGTGGGCTGGATGCCAGATAGAACTCTCTTCATGGTTGTTCGGGGGAAATTCCTATCCTAAACGATGTCTCAACACGACGTTAGTATCGACAAGTGGGTGTACGGTGGCGAGGGCTTGGCCCGCATCAACGGCAGGGTGGTGCTCGTGCCGTCCGTTCTACCCAGCGAAACCGTTCGGATCGATTTTGGTAAAGACGTACATGCCTCGTTAGTGGAGGTGCTCACGCCCGCGGCTGAACGAGTAACACCTCCGTGTCCGCTGTTTACGATTTGCGGCGGCTGCCATTACCAGCACGCGCCGTACGAATATCAGCTTGCCCGAAAAGTCGAGATTCTGCGCGAGCAGTTGCAGCGCGTCGGCAAGATCAAGTTCGAAGGCGAGATCGATGTGATCAGCGGTCCGCCGCTGGGATATCGCAACCGGGCGCAGTTTCACATCGCAGAAGGCAAGATCGGGTACCTGGCGGCCCGGTCGCATGAGCTGGTCCCCGTCGAAGGCGAGTGTCCGGTTTCATCGCCGCGCTTGAATCAGGCTCTGGCGGAGATGCGTGCACGACTCGGCGATCCGCGTTTCCCGCGCTTCGTGCAGGCCGTCGAGATTTTCACCAATGAGACTGATGTCCAGATCAACGTGATCGAATCGGAGCATGCCGTCGCCCGGCGGTTTTACGAATGGTGCGAATCGAAGCAGGCGATCGACTATCAAACTTCATTTGGCAGCTTCCGGGTAAGCTCGAAATCGTTTTTCCAGGTGAATCGATTTCTGGTGGAGAGACTCGTGGAGGCTGCGCTCCCCGAGCAGGGCGGGGAATCAGCCTTGGATCTCTACGCAGGCGTTGGATTGTTCGCCTTACAAATGGGTGGGCGATTCCGTTCGGTGACGGCGGTAGAGACGGGATCGAGCGCCGCGCACGATCTGGAATTCAACTCGTCGCGTGCGGAACTGGCCGTGAAAGTGGAGCAAGCTAGGGTCGAGGATTATCTCGAACGGCTGCAAGTTACTCCGGAATTCGTACTCGCCGATCCGCCCCGCGCGGGATTAGGAAAGGACGTCGTCGGGCACCTGCAACGGCTCGCGCCGCCCCGATTGACGATTGTCTCCTGCGATCCTGCGACGCTAGCTCGCGATCTGGCGGGGCTCTCTTCTTACGAGATCGAGTCTTTGACGATGGTGGATCTGTTCCCGCAAACGTATCACTTGGAAACGATCGCACGACTCCGTCGCCGCTAGCGCTTCTTGTATTTCCAACAGCCTTCGACGTGGTCGTCCACCATGCCGACGGCCTGCATGAAGGCGTAACAGATCGTTGAGCCGACGAATTTGAAGCCGCGCCGGGCGAGTTCCTTGGACATCCGGTCCGACTCCCGCGTCTTGGCGACGATTTGTTCGCGGGTCAAACCGGCGGGTTTACGCAGAGTCTTGCCGCCAGTGAACTGCCAGATGAAGCGGTTGAACGATCCGAATTCCTCTTGCGCCGCAAGGAACGACCGGGCGTTTAGCACCGACCCTTCGATCTTGAGCCGGTTGCGGACAATTCCCGCGTCCTGCATCAGTCGTTCCACATCGCGCTTCTTGAAACTGACCATGACGTCGGGATCGAAGTCCCGAAACGCCTTGCGGAAGTTCTCCCGCTTGCGCAGGATGGTGATCCAGCTCAGGCCGGCCTGAAATCCTTCGAGCAGCAGCATCTCGAATAATTTGCGGTCATCATGGAGTGGAACTCCCCATTCTTCATCGTGATAGGTGGCATAGAGCGGATCGCCGCCTTCTGCCCACCAGCACCGAGTCTTTTTCGTAGGCACGTTCCGCAGATTAGCAGGTTGGCGATAGTTCCCCTGAGGGCTATCCTGAAGTGCAGTCATGAGACGGACGGAGCTGCTAACGTTTCTCGCGGAGGAGATTATCGCGCGAAAAGTGGAAGAACGTCCGCTCAAAGTCGGCATTGATGGCCGCTGCGCCGCGGGCAAGACGATGCTGGCGGACGAGCTTGGGCAGATTCTTGGTGGCAGAGGTTTCGAGGTGCTGCGCTCCTCCGTAGACGGCTTTCATCATCCGCGTGAACGCCGCTACCGGCAAGGCGAGTACTCGGCTCAAGGCTACTATCAAGGCTACTATGAGGATGCCTACGATTACGGATCCGTCGCGAGCGCTCTGCAGGAACCGTTATCAGCAAATACGATCCTGGTGTTCGAAGGCATCTTCGTCTTCAGGAGTCAAATCAATACGTTTTGGGAATACAGGATTCTTGTCGACGTGGACGCCGCAACGTCGCTCGCCCGTTCTCTGGTCCGCGATACGGGCTTGATCGGTCCGGCCGACGTGGTCCGGCGAAAGTTTGACCAGCGCTATGAGCCCGCCTGGCAGATTTACGTCGATCAGGAGGATCCCGAGGCTGTGGCGGATGTCGTGATCAACAATCGTGAAGTCGCTAATCCTCAGATTCTAAAGGGCGCTTGAGAAACACCGGGTCGGGGCGCTATCCTGAAATTTCCTGAAGTATTCCTGGAGACAGAATGTCCTCGATTGACGTTCCGCTAAAAGGCGGCAGCTTCGGCACCGCCAAGTTTGGTCAAACACAACGCAAAGACAAATGGTGGATTGAGCCGCTCCTGGTTTTCCTTGGCTATGCGCTATTTATCGTATACGCGAATTACGCGATTATCAACTACAACTGCGGCGGCCGGCCGTGCTACGAAGTCCCGGGCACGGGGTATCTCTCGCCGATGTTTTCGCCGCTGCTGACCAGGGGCGCTCCCACATGGTGGCCTTCTTATGCGCCGTTCTTCGGGACCATGCTGATCCTGTGGGCGCCGCTGGGATTTCGCTTCACCTGCTACTACTATCGCGGCGCGTATTACAAAGCCTGGTGGGCCGATCCCATCTCCTGCGCCGTGGGCGAGCCTCGCAAGAGCTATTGGGGCGAGCGCAAATGGCCGCTTCTGATCCAGAACGCGCACCGCTATTTCCTGTACTTCGCGATTATCTTCATCTTCATCCTGACCTATGACGCCTGGAATGGACTGTGGTTCGATGGTCCCGCCGGCCCGCGCACGCAGTTCGGACTCGGGGTCGGTTCGCTGGTCCTTATCCTGAATCCGATCCTGCTTGGGCTGTATACGTTCGGATGCCATTCGTTTCGACACCTGATTGGCGGCCGTAAGGACATACTGTCGACAAGCCCGGTGCGGAAATCGTGTTACGACTGCGTCTCCGGCCTCAATCGCAAACACATGCTATGGGCCTGGATCAGTATGTTCTACGTGGGCTTTGTGGATCTGTACATCCGCCTGTGCGCGATGGGCGTCTGGACGGATTGGAGGATCCTCTAAGTGGCGGACTATCCGGTTCATGAGTACGACGTTCTGGTAATCGGCGCGGGCGGGGCAGGATTGCGTGCGGCGATTGAATCTTCGGCCGCAGGGGCAAAGACGGCTGTCGTGACTAAATCACTGCTGGGCAAGGCCCACACGGTGATGGCGGAAGGCGGCATGGCGGCGGCCATGGGCAATGTGGACGAGCGCGACAACTGGAAGGTCCACTTCGCCGACACCATGCGCGGGAGCCAGTACTTGAGCAATTGCCGCATGGCGGAAATTCACGCCAAGGAAGCGCCGGCGCGCGTGAGGGAACTCGAGGCGTGGGGCGCGATCTTCGACCGCACCAAGGACGGCCGGATCAACCAGCGCAACTTCGGCGGTCACCGGTATCCGCGGCTGGCGCACGTCGGCGACCGTACCGGGTTGGAGATGATCCGCACTCTTCAGGACCACGGGATTCATCAAGGGATCGACGTGTTCGCGGAAACCACCGTGATCAAACTTCTACAAGACGGCGGACGATGCGTGGGCGCGTTTGCATATGATCGCGAAAAAGGCCGCTTCATGGCGTTTCATGCCAAGGCCGTGGTGCTCGCTTCTGGCGGCATCGGGCGATCCTTCCGCGTGACCAGCAATAGCTGGGAGTATACGGCGGACGGGCAGGCGCTGGCTTATCAAGCCGGCGCAGAGCTGCTCGATATGGAGTTCGTGCAGTTCCATCCGACGGGCATGGTGTGGCCTCCATCCGTAAAGGGCATTCTGGTGACCGAAGGTGTGCGCGGCGAGGGCGGCGTCCTGAAGAACAAGGACGGCAAGCGGTTCATGTTTGACGACATTCCCGAGAACTACCGGCCGCAGACTGCCGACAGTCCCGACGAAGGCTGGCGCTATACTCAAGGCGACAAAAGTGCGCGGCGGCCGCCGGAGCTGCTCACGCGCGACCACGTGGCGCGCTGCATCAATCGCGAAGTGAAGGCGGGGCGGGGCAGCCCGCACGGCGGCGTGTTTCTCGATATTGCCTGGATCAAAGAGAAGCTGCCGAATTCGGTGGAGCACATCAAGAAGAAGCTGCCCAGCATGTATCACCAGTTCAAGCAACTTGCCGACCTCGACATCACGCAGGAGCCAATGGAGGTCGGCCCGACCACGCATTACATGATGGGCGGCATTCAGGTGGATGCCGAATCGCAGATGTCGTCAGTGCCGGGATTATTCGCGGCAGGTGAATGCGCGGCCGGATTACACGGTGCGAATCGATTGGGCGGCAACTCGCTTTCCGACCTGCTGGTTTTTGGCAAGCGCGCGGGCGAGCACGCCGCGAAATTTGCGAAATCAAACGGAGCAGACCGGGTGAATCCCGCGGATATCGATGCCGCCGCCCAAGCGGCTCTGGCGCCGTTCGAGCGCGGAGCTGCGGGCGAGAACCCTTTCACGGTGCAGAGCGAGCTTCAGGACATCATGCAAAACCTGGTGGGGATCGTGCGCACGGAAAGCGAAATGGAGGAGGCGCTGGGCAAAATCGAAGCGTTGCGCGCACGTGCGGCGAAGGCCGGTATCACGGGCAATATCGAATACAACACGGGGTGGCATACCGCGCTCGATCTCGACAATATGCTATCGATTTCCGAGATGATCGCGACCGCCGCTCTGGAACGTAAGGAGAGCCGTGGCGGCCACTTCCGCGACGATTATCCTGAAAAAGACGCCGAATGGGGCAAGTACAACTTGCAAATCGCCCGCGGGACTGACGGGCGTCCCATGGTGCGTCGTGTGCCAGTGGTGCCTCTCACGGATGAGATGAAGCAGATCATCGAGGAGCAGAGTAAATGAGCACGGCCACTTTCCAAATCTGGCGCGGCGAACGGGGCAACGGAAAGTTCGTCGACTACACCACCGAGTACGAGACGGGCATGGTGGTGCTGGACGTGGTGCACAAAATCCAGGGCTCCGTTGCGAACGATATGGCCGTTCGCTGGAATTGCAAGGCGGGCAAGTGTGGATCGTGCTCGGCCGAGATCAACGGTAAGCCTCGTCTGATGTGCATGACGCGCTTGAATCAGCTCGATCTAACACAGCCAGTGACTATCGAACCGATGAAGACGTTCCCGCATGTCAAGGACCTGGTCACGGACGTTTCCTGGAACTACGAAGTCAAGAAAAAAATTCAGAAGTTCACGCCGCGCAAGCCTGACGCCCCGGATGGAACCTGGCGTGTGCAGCAGGCGGACGTCGATCGTCCCCAGGAATTCCGGAAGTGTATCGAATGCTTCCTATGCCAGGACGTATGCCATGTGTTGCGGGACCACAGGCTGCATGACGAGTTCATCGGCCCGCGGTTCCTGATTCACACGGCGCAACTGGAGATGAATCCTCTGGATACGGGGAACAGGTTGAAGGCGCTGAAGGACGACTACAACATTGGGTACTGCAATATCACTAAATGCTGCACAAAGGTGTGTCCTGAAGAGATCAAGATCACTGACAACGGGATCATCCCGCTCAAGGAGCGCGTCGTGGACGAGTTCTACGATCCGTTGGGCGGGCTGTTCAAGATGTTCAGGTAACGACCGTCCCGGAGGCTGGTCCTACTTTATCGCCAGCCAAGCTAGGAACAAGCCGTCGGGTTCCACATCTTCCCAATAGGACAGCGGCTGGCTGGTGACTTCACGGCAGTGCCGCGATAACAGCTTCTCCAGTTCCTTGCGCCCGAACCATTGCTCCCACTCAGGCGTCTTCAGACGACCCCAGGCCTCGGCGTTCTTGTCGATGATCACAATCCGCCCGCCCGGCTTGACGATTCTTGCCAGCTCGGCCACGGCTGCGGGAACGTCGACGGCGTGTTCCAGCGATTCTGTGGCATAGGCGCCGTCGAACGCTTCGGTCACCAGCGGCAGCGCGGTCATACTTGCTGCGACTCGTTTTATATCAGGAGGAATGCCCCGCAGCATGGCCTCCGCCAGATCCAGCGCGACCACGGTCGCGCCAGGGTTGCGCTCCTTCACGATCCGGGCGAAGCGGCCCTTGCCGCAGCCCACGTCGGCCACGCTTTTGCCGTTCAGATCGCCCAGATGTTCCAGGACGATCTTTACATGCAGGATACGCGGGTCGATGGTCGAAGGATAATGCTCTTCGTCCGCCGCAGCTTCGTTAAAGAAGGCGCGAATGGTGGCCGGGTCGGCCGCTCGCACGGGCGGTTGCCGCCGCCATAAGCGTTGCAGAATGCTCATGCCCGCGTCAGGAAAATCGGCAGCCCGAGCTTGTTGGCGTAGTTGGGCCGGTAACGGTCGGTGTTGTACATCGTGGCGATATCCACCTTGCGGGGGCCGAGCGCGGGATCGGGAATGGGCGCCAGCGCATAAGCGCCATCCACCAGCGCTGCCATGACGCCGCTCTTCCCTGCGAGGACGGCGTCCATGGCAAGATTTCCAAAGTTCGCCGCGATCAGCTTGTCGACGAAATCCGGATCGCCGCTGCGAAGGTCGTATGTAAGATCGCTGACGATGCTCTCTTCACCAGTGCGGCGGCTAATCTCGGTACTCAGAGCTTCCGCGATACTGGCCTTCTTGCGATGCCCGAAAGCATCGGGTTCACCGTACTCTTGCACCGTGTAGCCTTCCCATCTCGAGCCTTCCGAAAGTACTACCAGCACGTAGTTGCTCTCGTTATTATGCTTTTCGACCATCAGTAAATCGATCAGCTTGTCCAGGTTCACGTCATATTCGGGGATGCAGCAGCGAATCGACGTGACGTAGGCCGTATACAACGACGTGTAGCCCGCATCGCGGCCGAACACCCGGAAAATGCCGACACGTTCGTGCGAACCCACCGTGGTGCGCTGGCGCTGGATCGCGTCCATGGCCCGCGTGATAGCCGTCGAAAAACCGATGCAGTATTCGGTATTCCGGACGTCGTTGTCCATGGTCTTAGGGATCGCGATGACCTTAACGCCGCGCTTGTCAAGTGCGGCCGCGTAGCTGAGCGTATCGTCACCACCGATCGCGATCAGGTAATCCAGCTTGAGCCACTCGAGGTTCTTCAGCACGTGCGGGGTGAGATCCCAGCGGTCATTTTTCTGCGTGAAGTTCTCAGTCGACAAGAACGGTGGCAGAGCTTTCATCTTGGCCGGGTTGGTGCGGCTGGAATGCAGCATGGTGCCGCCAAACCGGTCGATGGTGCGGGTGTTGGCACGGTTGAGCGGCATAATGTAGTGCTTTTTTGTTGCGGGATCGTCTGGATTCAGGTGTGTTAGGCCTTCCCAGCCGCGGCGGATGCCCATGATTTCCCAACGGTTCTCGGTGCCCCGATAAACAACTTCTTTGATGACGGAATTCAGCCCGGGGACGTCGCCACCGCCGGTAAGAATGCCAATACGCTGTCCCATATCTTATTGTGTCGTATTCTGAGCCGTGTCGGCCGCGATCCGCGCGGGAACTAATGGCGAAGAAGTTTGGCCCGCAAGACTCGGTCTCTAGGGCAAATCCCTTATGCCGCGCCACTTGGCGGCAGGCGATGATAATAAGAGGCGGGCAAGCTATGAAACACCTATTAGCCCTGGCGATATTGGCGGTCCCCATGGGATCACTTCAAGCCCAGCAGCCGACACTTAAAGCGCGCGAGTTGTTTTACACGCCTCCACCCGACACGTCCAAGCCGGCTCCCAGTACTCCTGCGCCTGCTGTAAAGGAGCCGGAAGCTAAGGCTGTGACCAAGGCTGTGGCCACGAAATCCAGCACGGCTAAAGCCGCAACTAAAGCGGGGAACGCGCACACGCTGACGGCCTCGGTGCCGCTGGGATTGCGTTACGCCGTTCTGAAGCGCGGCGAAGGCGGCCAATACAATGAAGTCGATTCCGATACGAGTTTTCGCTCCGGCGATCGCATACGCCTGAAAGTGGACGCAAACACATCCGGGTATCTCTATGTGGTGATGCGCGGATCGAGCGGCACTTGGAAACTTATGTTCCCGTCGGCAGAAGTCGCGGGGGGAAGCAATCTGGTCCACAAGGGCGAATCCCTCCAGATTCCCTCCGGCGAACGCGGACAGTTCGTGTTCGATGAGCAGGCCGGCAATGAGAAGCTATTCATCGTACTTACGCGACAACCGGAGCCGGATCTCGACAAGTTGATCTACTCGATGGGCGGGACTGTTACGAAAGACGGAAGCCGGTCGTTGGTTGCGGAGGCGTCGCTGGGCGACGATATCGTGTCGAAGCTGAGGGCTCAAGTGGCCTCGCGCGATCTGGTATTCGAAAAAGTGGACTCTACCGAGAACGCAGCCTACGTCGTCAATCCCAGCAGCGCCCCTGATGCGCGCCTGGTTGTGGATATTGCCTTAAAACACAAGTGATCAGGGCAATCAGTTTCGTTCTGCTCGTATTAGCCGCCACCGGTTCCGCTGCCGACCCGCAGCGCGTTCGCGTGATCGTAGAGCGCGAAGAAGGCTCCGGCTGGCGCGCGATGAATCCGGCTACTGTATTCGGGCCCAATGAGCGGCTACGTTTTCGCCTGACTACCAATTTCTCGGGTTTTCTGTACGTGATGAATCATGGAACCGCGGATACCTACGAACTGCTGTTTCCCCGCAACGACACCGGTAGCGACAATCGGATCGAAGCGGGCAAGGAGTACATGGTTCCGGCCACCCAGGGATGGTTCCGTATTGCCGGCCCTGCCGGTCAGGACGTTATATATTGGCTGGTGAGCCCGATGGAGATGCCGGCCGGCTATCAGCATTTGCCTCCGCCTCCGCCGCACGACGCGAATCTGCCGTCGTCTATACACCCCAGGTGCGATGATCAAGTCTTCAAGGCCCGCGGTGAGTGCATCGACAATTCCGCAGGAATGCGGCCCGTGGAACCAGGAGAGAAGCTACCTTCGAATTTAAGCGGCGTGGCGGGTCCCACACCGCGCGAACTGCTCTTTCTCGAAGAAAAGGGTGGCAGCGTGCTCTCCTCGAAACAGCCGTTAACCGGACCGGTGATTTATGAGCTTCGCCTGGCGCACCGCTAGTTTTCTCTTGGTTGCGCTGGCAGCCACCGCGCAAACCAAATCTGCGCAGCAGTCCAAGTCGCAAGAATCTAAGTCACGAGATCTGAGGTATGAAGAGGATCGCCCGGCGGTCACCTCGGCTACGATTCCGCGCGGCTATGCCCTGATCGTCGGAGTCGCAGGCTACAAAAATCTTCCCGCGAACGCGCAACTGGATTATTCGGAACGCGATGCCGATGCCATTTACTCGGTCTTGATCAGCCCGGAAGGCGGCAACTTCCGCGCCGAGAACGTGCATCGCCTGACCGGCGCCAAAGCCACGCTGGCGAACCTCAAAATGGAGTTGGAGAGCTGGCTGCCATCGGTTGCCAAAGAAGACGACCGGGTATTTGTGTATTTCGCCGGTCATGGCTTCCTCCAAGACGGGCGGGCGTATCTGGCTCCTTACGATTTGGATCCGAAGAACATCCCCGGTACCGGCTATCCCATGGACACACTCGGCAACGTAGCCGGATCGAAGATTAAGGCCAAATGGAAAGTCCTGGTGACCGATTCCTGCCACAGCGGGGCCATTACTCCGGACGCTGACGCCGTTGCGTACAACCGGAGTCTCTTGGATCTTTCGCGTTCCATGTTTTCGCTCACTGCCAGCCGCGACCGCGAGCGTTCCTTCGAAAGCAAGGATTGGGGCGGTGGGCATGGCATCTTTACGTATTACGTCGTCAAGGGCCTGGAAGGCGAGGCCGACGAAGACGGCGACGGCATCGTTACCGCGGATGAGCTGGCCGATTATACTCGCCGCAATGTTCGTGAAGCCACGAAGGGCATGCAGAATCCCACCAGCGATCGAGGCAGCTTCGATCCGAAGATGGGCTTGTCGTACATCCCTGCCAGCCTGCGGTCGTCGAACGCTCCTCCGCCCAAGAACGGCACGCTGGTTTTCGAGACCAATATGGACGGTGTCGAGCTGTTCGTCGATGGGGTGTCGCAGGGGGTTATCAATAAAAGCTCTCCGCTGCGCTTGCCGGGTTTGAAGCCGGGCAATCACACGATACAAGGCGTCAAGCAGGGATATGAACCGGACGGCCCTCGCGATGAGATGGTTTACCCTGGCCGCGATTCCACGGTATCGCTCAAGATTCTGATCGTGCGCCGCCGGAATAAGGCGGCCGTTGATGAGCTGGACGAAGGTTTGAGGCTCTACAACAAGGGCGGCGCCGATAACTATAAGAAGGCCGTCGCACGCTTCGAGAAAGCTCTGCAGCTCGACGGGACCTACAGTCAGGCTGCACTATATCTGGGCCGCGCTTACAATTCGTTATTCGATGAAAAGAACTCCGAGGCAGCGTTTCGCAAGGCAATCGCAATCGATCCGGATTACATGGAAGCGCGCACGAGCCTCGCCGGAATGCTGCTCGATATCGGCGGCGTGGATGAGGCGATTCGACAGTTGAACATCGTCACGCAACGTGAGAAAACGAACGCATCTGCTTTATATATGCAAGCCCAGGCATACCGGATGAAGCAGCTTTATCCGCAGTCGACTGATTCCGCCCGTGCGGCCATCAAGATCGCGCCCACGGTTGCGGAACCGCACATGTGGCTGGCCGAGAGTCTTCGTCTGAGTGGAAACTATCCGGATGCATCCGGCGAATACATTCAGTATCTGAAGTTGAGCGATTTCGACAGCAAGCTTGCCGGTCAGATGAATTACTACGTGGTCGGGTTCCTGGTGGGGCTCGGTAAGAAGAAGCGCGCCACGCAGACCGATACCTGGCGCGACCTGCGGAGTCTCGCATATTTCGGATTATGCGATTCGGAGCGCAATCAGGCGCATTTCGAGCTGGCGGTCGGGTATTGTCAGAAGTCGCTGGCATATGACCCGAACGATCCTTACGCGCACTACGCCCTGGCCCTATGCTACGCGCGGTTAGCTCAGGCCAGCGGAAGCCTAGAGACGCTATCCGCCGCAGCCAAACACTTTCGCGCGATGCTCGACTTGAATGGCGATATCGAAGAGGCGCAGTACGCACGGGCGAATCTGAAAAGCATTGAGCCTCTGTTGGCGGCTAGGTAGGTCGCGTTGTGGGCCACCAGTACACGGTCGAGTTTAGGATTTTCAGCGAAACGCTCGATCCAACGATAATCACCAGAGAACTGGGCCTTCAACCCTCCCAAACGCGAATTCACGGTGCCCCAAGATTCGGCGGTAAGGAGCATTTCACCGGCATGTGGGCATTTAACGGCACCGACGACGAGAGCGCCGTGAAAACTGAATGGACCTCCCTTGAGGAAGGTCTTGCCTATGTGTTGGGCAGCCTATGGCCTCTAAGAGAGGCGATTGCGAAATATGCTGCGAATGCGGAGCTTATCTGGTGGTGTGGTAACTTCCAAACGAGCTTTGACGGTGGGCCGCAGTTATCCCCAGGCTTATTAAGCCGCCTTGGCGAATTCGGAGCATCATTGTATATCGATAACTACTTTTCGGAACCGGACAAGTAGTCAAGCTTGAGGGGCGATTCATCAGCCGATTCTAGCGCTTCTGAAGACAGTTACCGGAGATCCCTCGGCTAAAAAAGCGGAATCCGGTTCACGCCTCAGGATTTGCGCGATCTCGGCCCCATAGAGCCCATCCACGTTCCCCGAGAAACCAGCCCGCTTCGCATTCCACACAGACCATGGCGGATGCTGCACTTCGTATTCGAGACGGCCGCCACCCCTCCGCGCCGTGTAGCCCCAATAATGTTCGGTGATGAACTGACTGAGAGAACCCTCCGCTGGAACGAAGCATTCTCCGTCAGTTTCGATGCTCATCACGCACCGTTCTGATCCCAGCGTCCACGTGTATTCAGCGTTCCCAGCTTCAATTCGATGCGACATAGGGACGCACGTATAGTTTTCGTTAAAGGCAAATCGCGCGATCATAGCCACTGCATATCGGGGCACGAGTTCCCGTATGAATACTACACCGCGCTGTGACCCGCGCCGAACATAGAACCGAAGATTCACCTCCTCGAAGTTCTGATGGAAAGGCACGGCGAATCCGAGCACGCGCGTGCGGTTGAACTCGAAACCAACCAGACTAAGGTACGTTTTTCCTTCGAATGCATCGAGCTCCGTTCCCTCGGGAACGAATGGTTCCAGCAGCGAAGGGTCCACCGCGTAATTGAGCATGACCAAGTTATTCCACTCTGCGGTGAGAAATCGATTGTTATCTGCCATACTCTACGCGTTAGGATAAATCATGGAGACCAGCGCGGAACCCGCATGGGTTTCGCTGAAGGACGAGGAAATGCTCGCGTTGCGGATCTGCGATTTAGGCGTCCGCCTGCAGGGTAGCGAGCTCGAACCGCGCGTCAACCAGCTATTCGACGATCTGGCTGCGCGCGGCGTGACCCTTCGTCCCGATTGTTACCTCGGCGACGAGTGGTTCTCTCCCGCGGGCGTGCCGGCCATCGCGATCCCATTTTATCTGGCCCATCCTCGTCTCAAGACCCTCGAGATGCATCTCATGATGGAAGTGGAAGGAGGCACCCCAGAGTGGTGCCAAATGCTCCTTCGGCATGAATGCGGCCACGCCGTGGACCATGCTTATAAGCTCTCCGAGCGAAAGGACTGGCAGGATGTCTTCGGCAGTCCGGAGACCGAGTATACTCCGGAAACATACACTCCGCGGCCCTATAGCAAGAGCTTTGTGCAGCATCTGCCTAACTGGTATGCGCAGGCTCATCCCGAAGAGGACTTTTCGGAGACGTTCGCGGTCTGGCTGGGCAGTCCGCCGGAAGAGTGGCGGCAGAAATATCGCGGGTGGAAGTCGCTTGAGAAGCTGGAATACATCCATAAGGTGATGCAGGAGGTCGCCGGCACGAAACCGGTTGTCGCCAAAGGCCGCCGCTCCTACGAGGCGAGTAAGCTCCGCAGCACGCTAGCGAAGTACTACGCTAGCCGGCGCAAGATGTACGCCGAAGATTTTCCGGATTTCTATGATGCTGACCTGCGCGCTATCTTCAGCAACGGAGAACCCGGCGGAGAGAGCGCGGCAAAAATGATGCGCAAGCATCGCGCTGCCCTGATCGCGTCCATCGTGCAATGGACCGGGCAGCGAAAATACACCGTGAGCATGCTGGTTCGGCGGCTGATCCAGCGCTGCCAGGAATTGAAGCTGGTCGCGCCGCGCGATCCGGTTCGGTTGCAGTTTGAATTGGCGGCTTATCTGGCGACACTGGTGACCAATCATTTGTACACTGGCAGATTCAAGAGGTCTGTGTAGTCATGAAGATTCTGGTTCTGTTCGATATCGCCCAGCGAGCCGACCCGGAAGAAAAGTTTACTCCCGAGTCGCTCCGGGAATATCAAAAGCCCACCGAAGCGAGCGTGCTCGATAGTCTCCAGCGTTTGGGGCATCAAGTCGAAACGCTGGCGGTATTCGATAACGTCACCACCATCGTCGAGAAGCTGAAGGCGTGCGCGCCGGATATCGTCTTCAACCTGACGGAATCCTTCCATCATGACCGGTCGCATGAGCCCAATATTCCCGCGCTGCTGGAACTAATGAAGGTCCGCTATACCGGGGCCGGGCCCGAGGGGTTGCTGCTCTGCAAGGACAAAGCGCTCGCGAAGAAGGTGCTGGCCTATCATCGCGTGCGGCTGCCGCGGTTCGTAGTCTCGCATCAGGCCCGTCCCGTGCGAGGGTTGCAGCGCTTCAAGTATCCGGCCTTCGTTAAGCCGGTGGGCGAAGAGTCCTCCGATGGGATCGCGAAGGCTTCTTTCGTTCGCACGGCCGAGGAAGCCATGGAGCGCGTGCGCTACATCCATCAGAAGTTTGAATGCGATGTGCTGATCGAGGAGTATATCGAGGGCAGGGAACTGTATCTAAGCGTTCTGGGGAACCGCCGACTGACGGTCTTCCCGCCGCGCGAAATCTTTTTCGAGCAGGTTCCCGATGATGTACCGAAGTTCGCCACCTCCCATGCAAAGTGGAACGAGAAATATCGCGAAAAGTGGGGTATCAAAAACGGTCCCGCCAAGGAACTGCCCGCGGGCGTCGAAGACCACTTGAAGCAACTGGCGCGCAAGGTTTATCGCGTACTCAAGATCCACGGATTCGGACGCGTCGACGTACGTCTGACTCCTCAAGGCGACGTATTCGTGATCGAGGCGAATCCCAACCCGTCCTTGGCGCAGGATGAGGATTTCGCCCAGGCTGCGCAGAGTGCTGGTGTGGACTACGACGCGCTGATCACGGAAATCCTGAATGCAGCACAGATCTAATACACTAGTTCCCATGAAACTGCGATTCACCCTCGTTGGTATATTGATAGCCGCTACGAACATTTTTGGCCAAGCCGTGCCCGTTACTGGTGTCGCCGATCCTACGCCCTTGTTTAAAGATAAGGACAAGACGCTGAACAAGAACAAGCAGGCCGCCATGCACATCGTGATCGACTTACTGGCATATGGGCACTGGAATGAAGCGGACAAGTGGCTGACGGAAAAGTACATTCAGCACAACCCCGCTTTCAGTTCAGGCCGCCAGATCGTAATGACGGCGTTCAGCAAGACCGCCCCGCAGCCCATTCCGGCGGATCCCAAAGATTGGAAAACGAAAATCGTCGCGGTAACTACCCAAGGCAAAGATATCGTCTGCGTGGCTTCCGTCAGCACCCGGCCGGATCCGCGGAATCCCGGACAAACCTACACCACCACCCACTTCGACATGTGGCGCTTTGTCGATGGCAAGGCGGACGAGCACTGGGATGAAGGTGCGATTAACGCTCCAGGCGGCGGCCAGGGCAAAGGCAAGCAGTAGTCGGATCCTATTCCCACTCGATGGTGGCGGGCGGTTTGTTCGTGAGGTCGTAGAACACGCCCGCTATGCCGGGAATCGCGCTGAGCTCACGCACGATCTCGTCGAGTAAATCCTTGGGCATCCTGACGACGCTGGCGGTCATTCCGTCCACCGAATCAATGGGACGCAGCACCACGGAATCGGGGCGTTCCGGCGTTCCCAGGGGCATCAGAACCACAGGGAACTGCCAGACTGCATGATCGAAGCCGCTGGCATGCGTGAGGCGGCGGACGATGGCGTCGGCATGCCGCAGCCGGCCGAGTCTTTCCGCGGTCAGAAATCCGGGTACAGCCCGCATGTCCCTTAGTTTCGCGGAGGTCCAAACCTCGGCCACAACCCGATTGATCCGGTCCATTTTGTTGATCAAGCTGCTCGATTCTTCGTGCGAATCGGGGAACCCATCGATCGCCAGTACTGCTCTATAGGTTCGTGAATCTCCTTGCACACCGACCGATTGCACCGGCAGCAGCCAGCCCTCCTGGAGTTTTTCAACAGGCGCTTCCAAGGTCGCGCACAAGCATCGGATGGCGAGCCCAGGTCCGGGGAATGGGTGGCGGTCGAGCAGTTCGGGCGCGATGCCCAGCTGCCTGCCGATCGCACGCACTTCATCTTTATAAAAAGACGCCAGCGGCTCGATGATGCGGCCGTCGTCGATCAGTTTCTGGATGCCGGCCACTCGATTGTGATGTGTTTTGATCAGATCGGCTTTGGCAGATCCGCCGGATTCAATGGTGTCGGGGTAAATCGTGCCCTGGCCGAGAATCCAGCGCCCATCCAGAAAATGCTCCGACTCGAGAATCCGCTGCTGCACGCGCACGAACTCCTCGCCGATGATGTGGCGCTTGGCCTCTGGTTGGACCGCGCTCTTAAGAGCGCTCAAAAACTGTTGCGCGGCATCTTCCACCGCAAACGCACGCGCGCCGAGGGATGCGAAGTTTTCGCGAACGAATTCGGTCTCTCCCTGACGCATCAGGCCGGTATCGACATAGGTTCCGTGCACGCGTTCCGGTCCCAGGGCACGCAGGCACAGAGTATAGGCTACGGTCGAATCCACGCCGCCGCTCACGAAGAAGAAAATATTACGATCCTTGGCGACCGCGCGGATCTGGTTTTCGATGGCTTGCACCTGTCCGGCCGGATCCCAATCCTTGACGCATCCGCACGCGCCGAAGACGAAGTTCGTCAGGATTTGCGTGCCGCAGGGGGTGTGCGCCACTTCTGGATGGAACTGGACCGCGTACAGCCCGCGTTCCGCCGAAGCCATGGCGGCGACGGTACATGTCGACGTGCTGCCGAGTACGTCGAAACCAGGGGGAGGATCCTGAACGGCGTCCCGGTGACTCATCCACACCTGTTGACGTCCCGTGATTCCACGAAACAGGCCATCCGTTCGTAGAAGGTCGAGTTGGGCGAAGCCGTACTCTCCTCGGTCGCCTTTTTCCACGCGGCCACCCAGGATGTGGGCCATCAACTGCTGCCCGTAGCAGATGCCAAGCACGGGAATGCCAGCGTGGAGAAGCTGCGGATCTATGGTCGGACTTCCGGGATCGTAGACGCTGGAAGGACCGCCGGAAATGATAACGCCTTTGCGGCCAGCCAGCTCCGCGGCGGGTGTTTCACTTGGAGCGACTTCCGC
Source organism: Bryobacteraceae bacterium (assembly GCA_025980665.1). GTDB lineage: Bacteria > Acidobacteriota > Terriglobia > Bryobacterales > Bryobacteraceae > Palsa-187. The sequence continues at coordinate 41,311 of JAICXC010000003.1, read as the reverse complement.
GTAGACACCCAGATCGCGAACTTTACGCGCGATCAGGTGACAGTACTGCCCGCCCGCATCGAGAACGGTTACTTGTGGACGCAATCTCTTGAAGAACTATTTTACTTCGCCGCGATTTGCGGTACGCCAGTGCGCTGCACCAGCAGCTTCTTGGCGGTATCGACCAGAGCCTTGGCCTTGGGCATGGCGTCGATGGCTGCCAGGACCTCGGGATCCTGCTCAATGGCCACGCGCTGCGATTCATCCTGGCTGAATGCGGTGATGTACATCTCGCGCTTCAGTTCTTTCTTGACCCAGTCCCGGTTGGCTGCGAATTCCGCCGGCGTGAACGTGGCCTTCTGAGCTTCGAGGAAGGCCCGGAACTCGTTGATGATGGCGTCGTCCGGCTCCCAGCCCTTGGGCAGCTTCGCATCGCGGGTGCCGAAGTACTTGGCCGAGAAGTTGAAGAGAGCATACTTGCGCAAAACTTCGATCTGGAAGGCGTTGTACTTGGCCGGCTCGAACTTCTCGTCCGGAGTGATTCCGCCGCCGCCGTAGACTGTACGGCCGCTATCGGTCATCTTCACGTCCGCCATGTTCTTCTGATCGAGATTCGAATGCGTGTAATAGTCCAGGAACGAAATATGGGAATAGTCGCGCTGGATGAGGCGACCGCTGGGCGTATAGTAATGCGCGGTCGTAAGCGCCAGACCGGTATTGTCGTTCAACGGGAATACCGTCTGAACCAAGCCTTTTCCGAAAGTCGTTTCGCCCAGAATCCAGCCGCGATCGTGATCCTGCAGTGCGCCGCTGACGATCTCGGCGGCCGACGCAGTATAACGGTTGACGATCACCACAATGGGATAGTCCTTGCCGGCCCCGTCTGTACGGGCTGCGTAGTTCTTGTTGGGGGAGTTGCGGCCGTGGTGACTGACTACAAGGTCGCCCTTCTTCAGGAAGTGGCTGGCGACATCGACACCCTCATTGAGCAGACCGCCCGGATTCTCACGCAGATCGAGAACCAGGCCTTTCATCTGTTTTTCGTCGAGCTTTTTCAGTTTTTCGTCCAGCTCTTTGCCGGTATTCTCGTTGAACTGGCTAACCTTCACGTAGCCGATGCCGGGTTTCACGTAGAACGCATCCGGCACGCTGAACCGAGGAATCTCGTCGCGGGTAATGTTGAACACCAAAGGCTGATCGAGGCCTTCGCGGCCGATCTTCACCTGGACCTTGGTCCCGCGCGGTCCCTTGAGCAGGTCGGCGACTTCCGTGGTGGTCAAGTTATCGGTCTTCTTATCGTTAACTTCGAGGATCACGTCTCCCGGCCGGATGCCCGCCTTATAGGCGGGTGAACCGGAGAACGGCGCCATTACCATGGTCTTGCCGTTGCGCGCCTGTACCGTCATACCTACACCGTAGTACCGGCCGCGCTGATCTTCCCGGAGTGCCTGGTAATCCCGCGGATCGAAGAAATTGGAGTGCGGGTCGAGCGTCCGCAGCATGCCCGGAATCGCGCCCTTGTAGACGCCCTTCTCGGGCTTCACTTCGTCGGCAAAGTTCTGCTCGACGGTACTATACACCTTAGTAAAAGCCTTCAGGCTTTGATCGGCGTCATCCGACGGCGAAGCCGCAGATACTCCCCTGCTTCCCACGACTCCTGCCACGATAGAGCACAGGACGATAAAAGACGGAACCAGGAAGTAACTACGTCGACGAGACTTAGGCATGCGTAAGGGCCTCCAGCGGTTTCAGTATACCAGTTCAGGAAGGTGGGTCTACCGGACCATACCCCGAAAAGTCCCGGGCGGCAGTTCCGGGCGGTGGAAAGTGTGGGACTAGCCCATTCGGGCAGCACGACGGGCGGCTGCGCCTGCTTCCATACGCGCGGGTTTGCGGTCCGATTCGCCGAGTCGGCGAGCTTGATCGCTCACGCACACCAGGAACATGGGTTGGCGGGCGTTCTTGAGGATGTCGATGATCCGTTCCTGATGATCCTCGAGATAAATCGACTTCCCGTCGGTGACCAGGTGCAGATCGGCATTGCCTTGCAGGACCTCAGCCAGACGGCGCCCCATCTCGCGCTGCAGGAAGCGCAGCACGCGGCGGATCTTCTGCAGCGAAAATCCCTTGCGGCGCAGCTCGGCGATCACCGTGATCTCGATGACCTCGGCCGGATCGTACACGCGCCGGTGTCCTTCATGCCGCGGAGAAACTACCTTACGCTCGTCCCACCATTGCAATTGCCGCAAACTCACTCCCGCGACGTCAGCTACCTCGCTCGACGAATAGGTCCTTTCGGGGACCTGTGCTTCGGGACGGCTTTTGCGCGATTTAAACATGAAGGCGTCGGTCCGTTCTTATGGATTTCCTTGGATCTTACCGATTGTACTCGACTGGATGGGCAAGTCAATAGGGCTATCTGCATCCAAGTCTGGGAACTACCCTCCGCCCACGAACCATACAATCTCGAGACGGTCTCCCGCTTCAACGCGCGTAGTCGCCCAATCGGTCTTGCGGGCGATCGCCAAGTTGCGTTCCACAGCCACACGTGAAGGATCGATCTCCAGAAAAACGATCAGAGCATCCAGTGAAAGACCCTGCGGGATGCGGCGCGGCTCGCCGTTCACAACAACTTCAATCGTCTTTGTTTCAGCACTTTCCATGCAACGCGTTTGACACTCCGTTTCGCCGATCATTATATTCAATAGTTACGGTTCTGATCACTGGCTTGCGCGGGGGGACCCCGAGGGCGTACCGCGCGGCACTTGAAGATGCCATCAAATTATCCCGAAATTTACTTCCCGGTCCTGATTCAGATTCTCATTGCGGCGGGCTTGGCCTCTGTTCTGATCCTGGCGTCGACGCTATTGGGCAAGCGCGCGCGTTCGCCGCTCAAGGACACGCCCTACGAATCGGGCATGGCGCCGACGGGTTCGGCGCGCGAACGGTTCAGCGTAAAGTTCTACCTGGTGGGGATGATTTTTATCCTTTTCGACATCGAAGCAGTATTCCTATATCCCTGGGCCGTGGTGTACCGCGACCTGAAGATGTTCGGGTTCTTTGAAATGCTGATATTCGTGGCGCTGGTGCTGGTGGGTTTTTTCTACGTATGGAAGAAGGGCGCGCTGGATTGGGCGATCCTCAAGAAAGAGGGTTCGAAATGAACCACGCGGGTGTTCTGGAAACGAGAGAAGCCTTCGGCGAGACGACGCTCATCGTGGATCCAGCGCAGATCGTGGATCTGTGCCGCCACCTCAAGGATTCCGAGAAGTACATCCGCCTAAGCGGCATTACGGCCGTGGATCTTCATCCGGCTGAGCCGCGCTTTGAGGTGATCTACCATCTGCACTCGATCGAACGGAATCAGCGGCTGCGGCTGAAGTGCCTGCTGAGCGGTGTTGATCCCGAGATCGATTCGGCGACGGCTGTGTGGCGCGGTGCGAACTGGTATGAGCGCGAAGTCTTCGACATGTTCGGCATCGGATTCCGCAATCATCCGAACCTGGTGCGGATCCTGATGCCGATCGACTGGGAAGGTTATCCGCTGCGGAAAGATTATCCGGTGCACGGGTACAAGTACAGCTACCCGAGTGAGTAATCCATGAAACATTCGTTCGAAGATCACACATCGACGATCCCGGCAGTCCAGGAAATTCCCGCGACGCCCTCCGCCCCGCGCCGCATGACGCTGAACATGGGTCCGCAGCACCCTTCGACGCACGGCGTGCTGCGCATCGTGCTGGAACTCGAAGGCGAGACCATCATTACCGCCGCGCCCGACATCGGCTTCCTGCACACGGGCATCGAGAAGGAATTCGAACAGAAAAACTGGCAGCAGGCGGTGACACTCACCGACCGCGTCGATTATCTTGCCAATCTTTCGAACAACCTGGTTTACGCGCTGGCGGTAGAAAAACTTCTGCAGATCGAAATTCCAGCGCGCGCGCAGTGGACCCGGGTCATGATGACCGAGTTCTCGCGCCTGAACAGCCACTTGGTCTGGCTGGGAACCCACGCGCTGGATATCGGCGCGATGACCATGTTCTTCTACTGCTTTCGGGAGCGCGAAGATATTCTGCGCATCTTCGAAATGTTCTCCGGGCAGCGTATGATGACCAGCTACATCCGCATCGGCGGGCTGGCTCTGGAACCGCCGCGCGGTTGGCAACAAGTAGTGGGCAAGTTCATCCGTGCATTCCCCAGCAAGGTAGACGAGTACGAAGAATTGCTGAACGCCAATCCTATTTGGATGCAGCGGACTCAAGGGGTTGGTTTTATTTCTCTCGAAGACATGCTGGATCTGGGCATCACCGGCCCGATGCTGCGGGGCGCGGGCCTCAACTGGGACATCCGCAAATCCGAGCCGTATTCGAGTTACGAAAAGTTCGATTTCAAAGTGCCGGTCGAAACCAGTAATGACGTGTGGTCCCGGTACCGCGTTCGCATTCAGGAAATGCGGGAGAGCGCCAAGATCATCACGCAGGCGCTGGAAGGAATGCCCGAGGGCGCCTGGCAGGCCGACGCTCCGCACGTGGTCCTGCCCGACCGGGAAAAGATGAAGACTCAGATGGAGTCGCTCATCTACCATTTCAAGATTGTGACCGAAGGCTTCCGTGTGCCGGCAGGCGAGGTGTACCAATGTATCGAAGCCCCTCGCGGGGAGATCGGCTACTATGTTGTGAGCGACGGCACTTCCAAGCCTTATCGCGTCCACATGCGCACCCCTAGTTTCGGCAACCTGCAAGGTCTGCCTAAGATGCTTGAAAATACTTTGATCGCCGATTCGATTGCAGCTTTGGGAAGCATGGATTTTGTGTTGGGTGATACGGATCGATGATGACTTTCTCGCCGCAGCTAGAACAGAAATTCGCGAAGATGCTCACTTCTTATCCGGAAGGAAAAAAGCGCTCGGCCGTAGTGCCGATGCTGATTTACGCGCAGGACGAGGTGGGCTCGATCACTTCGGAGCTGATCGATGAAGTAGCCCGGCGCTGCGAAGTCACTCCGCTCCAGGTGGATGAAGTGGTGGGCTACTATTCCATGCTGCACCGCAACCCCATGGGAAAGTATCATGTGCAGGTCTGCACCAACATCAGTTGCCTGCTGGTGGGCGGCATGGAGCTGTACGAGCATGCCTGCAAGAAGCTGGGTATCGGCCATAAACAAGTGGCCGCGGACGGGCAGTTTTCGCTCGAGGAAGTCGAATGCATGGGCGCCTGTTCCTGGGCTCCGGCGGTCGAGATCAATTACGATTTCCACCACCATGTGACGCCTGAAAAGCTCGATCAGTTGATCGATGGACTTAGGAAGGCACAATAACGGATGGCGAAGAAGCTTTACAACGATCCCAGCCCGCTGGAAACGCGAATCCTGAGCGCGCGTTTCGGACTGGAGAATTCGGAATCGCTGACGACTTATCTCGCGCACGACGGATTCAAAGCGTTCCGCAAAGCGCGCGAGATGAAGCCAGAGCAGATCATCGAAGAGGTGAAAACCTCGGCTCTGCGCGGCCGCGGCGGTGCGGGATTTCCCACCGGCCTCAAGTGGAGCTTTGTTCCGCGCAGCTCGCCCAAACCCAAGTACATCGTAATTAATGCCGACGAGAGCGAGCCGGGAACCTGCAAAGACCGGCTGTTGATGGAGTACGATCCGCACCAGATGATTGAGGGCATCCTGATCGCCGGCCTGGCTCTCGATGCGCACAAAGGCTATCTCTACATTCGCGGCGAATATCGTTACCTGATCGACCACATGGATCGCGCGATCGCGGAAGCTTACGCGCAGGGTTACCTCGGAAAGAACATTTTAGGAACGGGCTTCGATTTCGACCTCTATACGCATTCGGGCGCCGGTGCCTACGAATGCGGCGAAGAAACCGCGCTGCTCGATTCGCTCGAAGGCAAGCGTGGGATTCCCCGGATGAAGCCTCCGTTTCCCGCCGTCGCCGGCGCCTGGGCCAGCCCTACGCTGCTTAATAACGTCGAAACCTTCAGCGCGATCCCGGCCATCATTCGGGATGGCGGCGCGGCATTCGCGGCGCTGGGTACGCCCAAGAACGGCGGCACTCGATTGCTCTGCGTTTCGGGGCACGTAAACAAGCCCGGCGTGTATGAAGTCCCGCTGGGCTATCCGATGTTGAAGTTCATCGAAGAGATTGCCGGCGGCATTCCTGGCGGCAAGAAGCTGAAAGCTGTGATCCCGGGCGGATCGTCCTGCCCGATCCTCAAGGCCGACGAGTGCGATATCCCGATGGACTATGATTCGCTGGCCAAGATCGGCAGCATGCTCGGCTCGGGCGGCATGGTGGTGATGGATGAAACCACCGACATGGTGAAAGTCGCGCTACGGATTATGCGATTCTACGCGCACGAAAGCTGCGGCTGGTGCATTCCGTGCCGCGAAGGCACTACCTGGCTGCGCAAGATCCTGCAGCGGTTCGACGAAGGCGGCGGGCGGCATGAAGACGTCGCGCTGCTGGGCGAACTTTCAAAGAACATGCTAGGCCGGACCTTCTGCGCGCTGGGCGATGCGGCAGCGATGCCGACCATCTCGATCGTCGATAAATTCGCGGACGATTTCGAAAAGCGGCTCGCTCGGGATCGGCAAATGGTGGCGGTTTAGTATGGCGGAACTCGTAAATCTTACCATCAACGGTCAGGCCATCCAGGCCGAAAAGGGAACGCTGCTGATCGAGGTGGCGCGCCAGAACGGCATCGAGATCCCGGCATTCTGCTACTACCCCGGACTGACGCTACAAGCTGCCTGCCGCATGTGCCTGGTGGAGGTCGAAAAGACCCCGAAACTACAAGTGGGCTGCACCCTGCCGGTGGCCGACGGCATGGTAGTGCACACCGAATCGGATACGGTTCGGCAATCACGCAAGGGGATGATTGAGTTCTTGCTGACCAACCATCCCTTGGATTGCCCGGTGTGCGATAAGGGCGGCGAGTGTGAACTGCAGGACATGACCTTCCGCTACGGCGCCGGCGAAAGCCGCTTTACGGAGCGGAAAGTGCACGTGGACGAGCAGCAATGGTCGCCAGTCGTCTACTTCGACGCCCCGCGCTGCATCCTGTGTTACCGCTGCGTGCGGGTCTGCAATGAGGGGATCGGCGTAGGCGCCCTGGGTGTTTCCAACCGCGGCGTGATTTCCGAGATCGTGCCGAATCGTCACGATTACCTCGAATGCGACGAGTGCGGCGCTTGTATCGACATCTGCCCTGTGGGTGCGTTGACCAGCGGCAGCTATCGCTATCAGACGCGTCCGTGGGAAATGACTCACGTCGGGACCATCTGCACGCATTGCGGCGACGGTTGCCGCACCACGCTGGGGGTGCGTGACGACAAGATCATGCGCGGGAACAATCGCGACTCCAGCGGCATCAACGGCGACTTTCTATGCATCAAGGGCCGTTACGCGTTCGATTTCGTGGAGCATCCGGAGCGTCTGCAATCGCCCATGCTGCGGAACGCGGCAGGCGAATTCGAGCCGATCTCCTGGTCCACAGCATTCGCGACCATCGCGGAAACATTTACGGCGGTCAAGGCGCGCCGAGGGAAATTCGGCGTCGTTGGCTCGAACCATACGACCAACGAAGAGAATTACTTCCTGCAGAAGTTTGCGCGGCAGGGCCTGGGTACTAAGAACATCGACCACCATCGCACGGGTGATCTGGCGACGTTCTTCGATGCCCTCTCCGGGAAAAATGCCGCGCTGGCCACGGCAGGCGATCTGTACACCGCGAAAGCAGTCCTGGTGGTCGGCGCTGATCTCGCGCAGCAGCATCCCCTCCTGTCCTACCAGGCGCGGGCGAATTTCCGGCATCACAATGCGCACATTTATGCCGTTACCACTGGACCGGTTCGTGAGGACAACCAAGCCATCGCAAGCGTTCGCGTCGCAGCGGGCGGGGAACTCGCCGGCGTCGAGTCCTTGCGCGACAAGCTGAAGGCGGAAGGCGATCTGGTCATCGTCTTTGGCGATTCGATTCAAGGCGACGGCCTACGCAAGCTGGTCGCGTTCGGCGATTCGCTGGGAATCCCGGTAAAGTACGTTTGCCTGGTGGACTATTCGAATTCGCGTGGCGCGTTTGACATGGGCCTGATTCCACGCGACGGCGGCATGAGTATCGAGCAGATGCTGGCCGCTAAGGATCTGGACGTGCTCTGGGTTGTCGGCGCAAATCCCCTCAAGAACGCTGCGCTGGGTTCAACGAATGCATTCGTTATTGTGCAAGATCTGTTCATGACAGAGACTGCCAACCACGCCCATCTGGTGCTGCCGGCTGCGTCGGTCTACGAGAAAAACGGCACCGTGACCAATGTCTGCGGCGAAGTGCAGAAGCTCAAACAGGCCGTCAAGGTAATGGGCACCAAGACGGATCTGGAAATCATGGGATCTATTGCCAAAGAGATGAATCTGAACCTCGGGATCTGGTTACCCGATAAAGTCTTCGCGGAAATTCGCAAGACCGTGCACGGATATGATGTGTCCCTACCGGTGGTCGACACAGGCGGTGCTGCGCCGACGATGCCGCTGAACGGTCGCGTTCCGGCGCTTCCGGGCGCGATTCAATCTGCGGGCGACACCTTATTTACGTCGGGCTCGATGTCACGCTATTCCAAGATCCTCAATGCCGTGATCGAATCGCCCGGTGGGCTGTACGGAGGCAAGGAGCCGGAAGTCAGCGCCCAGTCGCCCACGGCCAGCGGCCAGATGCCAGGGGGCACGGTCCAGTCGTGAATTTCTACCTTCTTAGCCTGATCAAAACCGCGATTGTGGTGGGCATTTTCATGCACGTTCTGGCCTACCTCCAATGGATCGAGCGCAAGGTGATCGCCCACGTGCAGCTCCGCGTGGGACCTCGGCGCGTTGGACCGCACGGACTGCTTCAACCTCTGGCGGACGTCATCAAGCTGGTCACCAAAGAAGACATCCTGCCATCGCACGTGAATAAGGTTTTCTATTTTCTGGCGCCATTCATCGCCGTGACGTTTGCACTCATTTCGATCTCAGTTATTCCATTCGGGCCTATCATCACGGTCGGCGGCGTCCGCACGGCGATGCAGCTCACCGATCTCAATATTGGCGTCTTGTTCATTTTTGGAATTTCCGGGCTGGGCGTGTACGGTGTGGCCTTAGCGGGTTGGGCGTCGAATAACAAATACGCGCTAATGGGCGGACTGCGCAGCTCGGCGCAAATGATCAGTTACGAACTGCCGATGGCCCTCGCTCTTTCGGCTCCCTTGTTGATTCTCAACACGCTCAGCTTGCGCGAGATCGCCAATGGTCAGGCGGGCTTCTATCTGGGATTCATTCCGCGATGGAGCATCTTTCAGATGCCGTTCCCGCAGATCTTCAGTTTCATCCTGTTCCTAATCGCGGGATTCGCCGAAACCAACCGCGTTCCGTTCGATCTGCCGGAAGCCGAAAACGAGCTGGTCGCCGGGTTTCACGTCGAATACGCCAGCATGAAGTTCGCCTCATTCTTCATGGCTGAATACGCCAACATGGTCACGGTTTCCTGCGTGGCGACGCTGTTGTTTCTGGGCGGCTGGCATCCGATCTTTCCCGAAAAATACGGATCGGGTCTTATTCCTGTGGCGATTTTCGCGGGCAGCGCCTTGCTGTGCTTCTTTCACGCGGCCAATCCGGCGCGCCCTTTCGACAGGATCACTCTGCCGGTGTTTGGCCTGCTATTTCTGGGAGCCGCAGGACTGTTCCTGCTGCCTCCCGTGCAGTTCATTCTCTTGCCGCTATTTTGGTTTTCGGCGAAAGTCCTGATCATCCTGTTCGTGTTCATCTGGGTCCGCGCGACGTTGCCACGGTTCCGCTACGATCAGCTGATGCGCTTCGCCTGGACCTTCATGTTCCCGGTGGCGCTGATCAATCTCTTCATCACGGCCCTCCTGGTGGCCCTCTTCCCCTAATATGGACGCTCTCCTGTTCATGATTTTCGCCGCGATCGCCGTGATCTGCGGCATCAACCTCGTGGTGCAAACGCACCCGATCTCCAGCGCCTTGTCACTGGTAGGTGTCATGGGCGCGCTGGCCGCCCTATATCTGCTGCTGGGCGGAGAATTTATTGCCGCCGCGCAACTGGTGGTATACGCGGGCGCCATCATGGTGCTGTTTGTGTTCGTCATCATGCTGCTGAATGCGGGCACGGAAAAGAAGATGGTGGTCAGACCGCTAGGTAAATACCTGGGCGCACCGTTCCTGCTGATTTTCTTCGGGATGATCGCGTATATGATCCAGCGAATCCTTCCGGCGTCGTCTCCGGTGGTCTTCGGGGCATTCCAGGGCGGTACGGCCGCGGAAATCGGACGAAGCCTGTTCACTGTTTACCTGCTGCCGTTCGAAGTCACCAGCGTCCTGATTTTGATCGCGATTCTCGGTGCGATTGTGCTGGCGCGCAAGGAGGTGGATTGATGCCGCTCGGACCGCTGCCGGCCGCTGTTCCCCCTTCCTGGTACCTGACCCTGAGCGCGATTCTGTTCGCGCTGGGCGTGCTGGGTTTCCTGCTGCGGCGCAACATTATCACCGTGTTCATGTCCATCGAACTGATGCTGAACGCGGTGAATCTCAGCTTTGTGACCTTTTCCTACGTGCTGAAGCGCAATGACGGCCACATTTTCAGCTTCTTCGTGATGGTGGTGGCGGCAGCCGAGGCGGCCGTTGGCCTGGCGATCATTCTTACCGTCTTCAAGAACCGGCAAACGCTGGAGATCGACGAGGTCAGTTCTCTTAAGAACTAAAGATGCAACTCTGGCTCATTCCTATTCTTCCGCTGCTCGGCTTCCTGCTGAACGGGATTTTCGGCAAACGGCTCTCGAAGCCGGTAATCAACGCAATCGCGGTCGGTTCGGTAGTGCTGTCGTTCCTGTGGGTGGTGAAAACGCTTAACGCGCTGGGCGCATTCAGCGGCGGCTTGGAGCAAACCTACAAAGAGCATTACTACACCTGGATTCAATCGGGCGCGCTCAACATCAGCGTCGACTTCGCGATTGACCGGCTGACCGCCGTAATGCTGATGGTGGTCACCGGGGTCGGCGCGCTGATCCATATTTACTCGGCCGGATACATGGCCCACGAAGGCGGCTACTACCGCTTCTTCGCCTACCTGAATCTGTTCATGTTCTTCATGCTGATTCTGGTTCTGGGAGCGAATTTCCTTATTCTGTTCGTCGGATGGGAAGGCGTGGGGCTGTGCAGCTATCTGCTGATCGGCTTCTACTTTCTGGAAAAGTTTGCCACCGACGCCGGCAACAAAGCTTTCATTGTGAACCGCATTGGGGATTTCGGATTCGTGCTCGCGATATTCCTGATCGGGTTTCATTTCAACACGCTCGATTTCACAACGGTGATGACGCAGGTGAAAAGCATGCCGGTCGAAGCTACGGCGGGCATCTTCACGGCGATTTCGCTGCTTCTGCTGGTGGGCGCAACCGGTAAGTCCGCGCAGATTCCGCTCTACGTCTGGCTTCCGGACGCCATGGCCGGCCCGACGCCGGTCAGCGCACTGATCCATGCCGCGACCATGGTCACCGCGGGTGTCTACATGATCGCGCGGACATCGCAGATTTACCTACATTCGCCTTGGGCGCTGGATATCGTCGCAATCGTAGGGCTGACGACAGCATTTGTCGCGGCGACCATCGGTCTAGCACAGAATGACATCAAGAAAGTGTTCGCATACTCCACTGTTTCGCAGCTTGGCTACATGTTCGTTGGACTAGGGGTCGGAGCGTTTTCAGCGGGAATCTTCCATCTGATGACGCATGCGTTCTTCAAAGCCCTGTTGTTCCTCGGCGCGGGCAGCGTAATCCACGCCTGTTCCGGCGAACAGGACATGCGCCACATGGGCGGCCTCCGCAAATACACTCCCATCACGATGGTGACGCTGCTATGCGGCAGCCTGGCGATTGCCGGTTTCCCGTATCTGTCGGGCGCCGCGAGTAAAGACTTAATTCTCGAGGCGGCCTACGAGCACGCACCCTGGATGTACTGGGTGGGCGTGTTCACGGCCGGCATGACGGCCTTCTACGTTTTTCGCGCGTTTTTTCTGACATTTTTCGGCGAGTATAAAGGCAAGCACGCGCAGCCGACGCATCACGATCCCGACACGGCGCATCAGGATACGCACGGTCACGGCGAGCCGCATGAGTCGCCTGCGGTAATGTGGATCCCTCTGGCGATCCTGGCAGTCTTCAGTCTCGGCGGCGGGTTCATCAACATCCCGCACTTCCTGGAGCCTCTGTTCCCACTGCAAGAAGGCGAACCGGCGCGCTGGCTGGAATATGTCGCGATGGCGGCAGGACTCGGCGGCATCGCACTCGCGTATTTGTTCTATGTCGTCTCGCCGGCTTTGCCAGAATCGATTGCGAACACCTTTAAGGGCGTCCATACCCTGATTTACAACAAATACTTCGTCGATGAGTTCTACGATTCCACCGTGGTCGAACCGATTGTCGGCGGATCGCGGCAGCTTCTCTGGCGTGTCGGCGACGTTCGGTTGATCGACGGCATCGCGAACGGAATCGGATCCACTGCGCGCGGCCTTGGCAGCATTCTGCGGCGAGCCCAGTCAGGCTATATCCGCGGCTACGCAGCGTGGGTCATCGCAGGTACTGTCCTCGCGATCGCTTATATCGGATTCATGGGGGCCTCGCGATGACACTCTTGGACGTCGTGTTGTTCCTACCGCTCGTCGGGTTCCTGCTGCTGTTGATTCTGCCCAAGGAATCCAGCCGCATGGCCGCGATGGTGATCTCCTCGGCGGTGTTCATCGTGTCGTTAGGATTGCTGATTCCCTACTGGTTTCAGTACCCATCGGGCCACACCTTCAGCACCGATATTCAGTGGATCAGCTATCCGCCGATCCGCTACCACGTTGCTCTCGATGGATTGAGCCTGTGGCTGGTGCTACTGTCGACCTTACTAACGCCCATCGCCGCGCTGGTCTCGTGGAACTACATCGATAAGCGCGTGAAGGAATACTACGCCTTCCTGCTGCTGCTCGAATTTGGCGTGATCGGCGTCTTCGTGTCGATGGATCTGTTTCTGTTCTACGTGTTCTGGGAAGTGTCGCTGGTCCCCATGTATTTCCTGATCGGTATCTGGGGACACGAGCGGCGCATCTACGCGGCCGTCAAGTTCTTCCTGTTCACCATGGCCGGATCGGTGCTGATGCTGGGGGCGATTATCTTCCTATACAATCGCACCGGTACCTTCGATTACGGCCAGATCCAGGGCATGATCCAGACCGGAAGCCTGGTGTTCGATCCACGCACGGAGCTGATCTTGTTCCTAGCGTTCTTCCTTGCGTTTGCGATCAAGGTTCCCATATTCCCGCTGCACACATGGCTGCCCGACGCACACGTGGAAGCGCCTACCGCCGGTTCGTTGATGCTGGCTTCCGTGATGCTGAAGATGGGCACCTACGGACTGCTGCGATTCTGCGTGACGCTGTTCCCGGATGCGGCGCATCGCTGCGCTCCCTGGATCGCCGGTCTGGCGATTATCGGTATCATCTATGGCGCGCTGGTCGCGCTGGTGCAGCCGAACATGAAGAAGCTGGTGGCTTACTCCTCGGTCAGCCACTTGGGATTTGTGGTGCTGGGAATTTTCACGTTCACGCAGCAGGGCCTCGACGGCGCCGTGTACCAGATGCTGAATCATGGCATCTCGACTGGAGCGCTTTTCATCCTGGTCGGCTATCTATATGAACGGCGTCATTCCCTGGAAATCTCGGCCTACGGAGGTGTGGCAACTCCCGCGCCGAACCTGTCCATCATTTTCTTGATCACGACGCTCGCATCCGTTGGGCTGCCGACCTTGAACAACTTCGTCGGCGAGTACCTAGTCTTGCAAGGTACCGCCAGCGCGAACTTCGGATGGGCCGTATTCGCGGCGCTGGGCGTTATTTTATCAGCGTGCTACATGCTGTGGTTGTACCAACGGACGTTCTTCGGAAAGGCGTCCGAATCGCTTTCACATCATATGCCCGATTTATCGACGCGCGAGTGGGCGGCGATCCTGCCCTTAGTGATCCTGATGGTCTGGATGGGCTCCTTCGCGCAAAGCTTTCTGCCATCGATTAGCGTCCAAAACACTGCCATTCTGGAACAAACTAAGAAACTGCGAGTAGAGCGGGTGGCGATACCGGATCGGCAGACCGCGGAGGTATCCCGTGCCAATCGCTAACTTTCTGCCGACCAATGCCGACTACGCACGCTTCCTGCCAGAGCTCATTCTGACGCTGGCCGGAGTGTTGATCATGTTCATGGAGGCGCTGCGGCCCGAGGGTAAGCGAACCGGAGCTGGATTGGTCGCCATCCTTGCGCTGGTGATCGCGCTGCCCGCCGCCATGATGGCATCCCCCGGACCTGCGTTCCAGGGGATGCTGGTGATCGACGGCATGGGGACCTTCTTCCGGACGTTGGTAGTCGTGGTTGGTCTGCTGGTGGTGTTCAGCTCCACGGATTATCTGCGCCGCGAAAACCATGACAGCGGCGAATACTACGCGCTGGTGTTGTTCAGCATCGTAGGCCAGTGCGTGATGGTGACGGCCAATGAGCTGGTGATGATCTTCATCGGCCTTGAAATTTCTTCCATCGCGTCGTATATCCTGGCCGGATATTTGCGCGACGACGCGCGCAACAATGAAGCGGCATTGAAATACTTTCTGTTGGGATCCTTCGCGACGGCATTCCTTCTATACGGCGTGGCGTGGATGTACGGCGCGACGGGATCCACCAATTTGACCCAGATTCGAGCGTCGTTGATCTCAGGCACGCCGCCGCCTGAGGTGCTAATCGGCGTCGCTGCCGCGCTCATCTTCGTGGGCCTGGCCTTCAAGATATCGGCTGCTCCTTTCCAGAGCTGGGCTCCCGACGTCTACCAGGGTGCGCCCGCCCCGGTCTCCGCATTTCTAACCGTGGGTCCGAAAGCAGCCGCTTTCGCCGTCTTAATCCGCATCTTCTTGGGCAGCCTTGAACCGATAGCTTCCAGTTGGGCGCCGGCGATATGGGTCTGCGCCTTGGCTACAATGCTGGTCGGAAACTTTGCCGCCATCATGCAATCGAATATCAAACGCCTGCTGGCGTATAGCTCCATTGCACATGCTGGTTATGTGTTGGTTGCCGTGGCGGCCAACTCGGGAACGGGTTCGGCAGCGGCTATGTTCTACCTGGCGGCATACGCGTTCACCAACATCGGGGCGTTCGCCGTGGTGACCTACTTTTCCCGCAAAGGTGAGCGATACGTCAGTATCGATGATTTCGCCGGCCTCGCACAGCGTCAGCCGGGTATGGCCGCGATGCTCACCATTTTCCTGCTGAGCCTAATCGGCGTGCCGCTCACGGGTGGCTTCTTCGGCAAGTTCTACATCTTCAAGGCGGCCTTGGACGCCAAACTGATCTGGCTTACCGTGATCGGGTTACTGAATAGCGCCGTCGCCGCGTATTACTACTTGCGCATCCTGGTCGTCATGTACTTTCGCGAGCCCGGCGAGAGCGTCGAAACACTTCCTCCGGCGGGAGCGCTGCTTCAGATTGCGGTGTATGGCTCGGCCGCGGGAACTCTGCTCCTCGGAATCTTTCCATCGCTGGTCCTGGACTTCGCCAATCGAGCCGCGATTCGATAGTCTGCGTTAAAACTACGGCGAGCGCAACGGCCTGACCAGCAACGTCAGCACGAAGCCCACCGCGAGTAATCCCGCCAGCGCTTGTAGAGGCCCGTCATAAATGTGAACGTGGCTCGCGCCCGGAGCGAGTGCGGCTTTGGCGCGATTCGATAGCTCGGTGACGATCACCGGTCCGGCGATGGCGGCCGCACTCCAGGCAGTCAGTACCGCACCGTGAATCGCGCCGACGTTGTCGGGCCCAAAGATGTCAGCCAGGAACGCCGGAATCGTCGCGAATCCTCCACCGTACATGCTGACGACAACAAACAAACTGACTTGAAAGTAAAGCCAATCGCCGCGGCCTGCAATGCCGGGGATCAGGAGAAACAGGACCACTTGCACGGCAAAGAAAATCGTATAGGTATTCCGGCGTCCAATATAATCTGAACTGGACGCCCAGAAGAAACGGCCAATCAGGTTGAAGATGCTGAGAAGTAGCACGAATGTCGCCGCTTCCACCGGAGTTTGTTGGAACAGGTCCTGTACAATGGGCGACGCCTGCGCCAGGATTCCGATGCCTGCTGTGACATTGATAAACAATACAGCCCATAGAAGATAGAACTGCGGCGTTCGGAGCGCGGCATCACGGGTAACGCTCGTTTGTTTGGAGACCTTCTCGGGAGGATCCCATCCGAGGGGTTTCCAGCCCTCGGGTGGACGCCGCAGAATGCGCGCGCCGATCAGCATCACGAATAAATAGATCGCGGCCAGTGTCATCACAGCCGTGGGAATACCGAGGGAATTCATCAAGCGGACATTTAGCGGACTGGCTAGGGCAGCTCCTCCGCCGAATCCCATGATGGCCATGCCAGTCGCCATACCGCGACGATCCGGGAACCATTTGACCAGCGTACTCACCGGCGCGATGTAGCCCAGCCCGCATCCCATTCCGCCGATGACACCCATACCCAGGAACACCAGGATCGATTGGCGTAACGCGAGTCCGATCCCACCGATCAGGAGCCCGCAACCGAACAGAAACGCTGCCGCCGTCGCGGCCGCGCGGGGTCCACGGCGCTCTACCCAAGGACCTCCGAACGCGGCGCTCAGTCCTAATAAAACCAGAGCGGTCGAATAGGTGGTGTAGGGCGGGCTAAACCACGCTGGGGCGTTGGGCAGCAAGGCTTGAAAGGGACGGTTGAAGGTGCTCCATGCGTAGACCGAACCGATGCAGATATGCACCGCGACGGCCCCGACTGGGATCAGCCAACGGTTGACGGGATCTGCCGCATGCCACGGTGCGGCATCGACTCGGGAAGCCATCACCAGATTCTATCGTGTGCCGGCTTACTGAGTCTGCTTGAGGAGCCGGCTTGAGCCTTCTACCTCGGCCGCCGCCACGCGCAGCGTTTCGGCTAATTTGCGGACCTGCTGATTGGCTTCATCCCACTGCTGGGCTTCCACGGCCTCGCGTACACCGGGCAGGGTTTTGGCCGCATATCCTGTGAGCATACCCGGCGCGTAAATCTGATTGCGATACCAATCCCGCCGCGGGAGTCCGTCGGTGCTCAGCAGCGTGCGCTCGGTCTTGCGAATGGATTCGTCCACCTTGGCGAGTTTTTCCGAAGCAGGCACACCGCGTTTGCTCCAGGCCGACAATTCCTCGTCGTATGTCTTGGCCGCCGCCGAGAGCCGCATCAGCTGAACCGAGATAGGGCGCAGGTCAACCTTTGCGCTTGCGCGTGGCAGTTGTTTGCGAATTTCCTCGATCCATCGGGTCACACTGGCCGAGAGCGAGCCGAAATCGAATGGCAGTACCTGCGCATCGGCTAGCCGCAGAAGCGCGATACTCATCACCTGCGTGAGCGTTTTGCTGTAGGTGCGGTCTCCATCGGAAAACTGCTGATACCAGGCCAGAGTGTCGTAGACAGAATGATAAACGCCGTCGCCCGAGGCAAACCCCAGGTTTAGGCTGGCGATGCCGGCGTGATCCAGGAAAGCCACGTAATCGGATCCGGAGCCTAGCGACTCCACATGAAACTCCCGCTCGCGGGGTTCGGGAGTGCCCCCTGCGATGGCGACAACGGGTGTCCGGCGGTCGCGCACGGCGTCCAGAAGACTCTTTGAGGTCGCTGGATCGGTCACATCGCGCAGCACTTCAGCGATAAACGGTTCGAGAGACGCGGATCCACCGGCGATAAACGGGCCGCGCCCGCTCGAATCGGAGTTGATGTAAACCGCCGCCTTACGATCCAACTCGTCCGTGTGCTTCTCGACCCATTCGGTGGAGCCAAGAAGACCGTACTCTTCGCCGTCCCAAAAAGCGAGCATGATCGTGCGCCTGGGCTGCCAGCCTTGCTTCCGCAGAACCGATAACGTTCGAGCCGTTTCGAGCAGAACAGACGCGCCGCTGACCGGATCGCTCGCGCCATTGACCCATGCGTCGTGATGATTTCCGTAGATAACCCACTGGTCTTTGTCGGCATGATCTTTCGCGAAGCTACCTGGGATAGTCGCAATCACGTCGTACAGTGGCCGCGTGGACCAGTCAAAATCGACCTGCAGATGCACCGTCGCAGGACCTGGACCGGAGTGATAGGTCACCGGAAGTGCCCCGCGCCAGGACTCCGGAACCAAGGGACCGGTCAGTTGCTGGAGCAGTGGGAGCGCATCCGCCCAGGAGATCGGCAGCACCGGAATCTTGAGCAGCGTCTTGGCTTCCTCGCGCGTCAGGCGCTTGGAGCCGGCCTCGGACGCCCACCCGGGTGACAGCGGATCGCCGGGATAGAGCGCCATATCCATCACGCTGCCGCGTTGGACGCCATCCGCCGGGCGCATGGGACCCTGCGGATACACGTCACTCTGAAAGAAACCGTCTTCGCGAGGATCGGAATAGATCAGGCAACCGACCGCTCCGTTCTCCTGGGCCAGCTTGGCTTTCAAGCCACGCCAACTGCGCCCATAACGCACGATTGCGATCTTGCCTTTGATGTCGACGCCCAGTTTCTTGAGGTACTCGAAGTCTTCCGGCTGCCCGTAGTTCACATAAACCAGCGGCGCTGTCACGTCACCGGATGCGCCATACGCATTAAACGGCTGGAGCTGATTTTCCTGAGCTGTGCTGGGGTCATCGGGAATTGGCGGCTCGGCGAGCTTGGCCCGAAAGCGGACCGGTGCGGTCATTTCCAAAGTGCGCGTGGTGGGGTAAGGAATCAGGGCCTGGAAGGTTTCGACGCGCGTTTCTAATCCCCAGTCTGTGAGTTGCGCGGCCAGGTAATCGGCGACGGCCTTCGATCCGGGCGAACCCGCGTGATGGGGCTTGGCCGCCATCCGGTCCATGTAGATGTGGAGCCGTTCCGCCTGTGGGATGGCTTTGGCTTGTTCCTCGCGATCGTGCTCGATTTTCCATTGATCGGGAGAAAAGCCCCGCAGGGGCGCTACTGCAGGAGGCTGGGCATACACCGCTATCGCCAAAAAATACGGAAGGGAGCGGAGCTTCATGCTTTCGAGCGCGTTCTTAGGAATGCCAGAAACTCCTGGGTATCACGCGTATATCCGCTGGTCGCGAGCACGTTCTCATTGGCATCGAGCAGAATGAACCAGGGCGTGGACGTGGTGGCGAACTTGGTGTCCTCCAGCTTGGCGTTCTCTTCCGATGCCGCATCCGCCCCGTCGGTGTAGAGTTCCACCAGCACCAAGTCCTTAGCGATGTCGGCAATTTCTGGCCGCGGAAACAGATTAGCCTTCATCCAGTGGCAATTGGAGCAGGCGTAGCCGGTAAAGGTCACCAGCACCAGCTTGTTTTCCTGACGGCCCCGGTCGAGAGCGGCGCGATAGTCATTCTTCATCCATTGGAGACCGCCCGCCGTCGTATTGTTTCCGCTGATTCCGCCGGTTGCCGCGGGGACGTAGGCTTCGAGCTCACCCAGCGGCGCGCCGAACATGCCCGGCAGCAGGCTGACGGCGAAAATCAGAAACAGGGCCGCGAATGATAGCCTTCCAATCCCAAGCTTATCTTTGGCTTCGATCCCCTCCAGGCGCAACACGCCCAGTAAATACAATCCTGCCATCGAGAAGAGCACGAACCAGGCCGCCAGGAAGCGTTCCCGCGTCAGAAAGTTCGATTGCAAGACTTGATCGATGGTGCTCAGGTACTTGAGCATTACCGCGAGCAGGACGAATCCCATAACGATCTTCACGCGCGCCATCCACCCGCCACTCTTGGGCAGCTTCTTCAAATACGAGGGGAATGCCGCGAGAAAGAAGAACGGCGAGGCGAGTCCCGTCGCGAACGCAGCCATTCCAACTACTGGCTGCGCGCCCTGCGCTTGCACGGACGACGCCAGCAGTGGTCCCACGAAAGGTCCCACGCAGGCGAATGATGTCAGGGAAAACGTTAACCCCATGAGCAGGGTGCCCAAGTAGCCACCGCGGCGCGACGCGCTATCGAGCTTGGTAAGCATGCTGGAGGGCAGGGTAATTTCGAACGCTCCAAGCAAGCTAAGCGCGAAGATACCGAACACTCCCGCGATAAACGCGTTCACCCACGGATTTCCCCCGAGCTGTGAGATACCGACGGGTCCAGCCAGGGCCGTGACTCCTAATCCCAGCGCGCAGAACAGCACTACGATACCCAGCGAGAACACCAGCGCCTGCACGAAGCCCCCGCGCTGGTTCAGGAAGAATGAGACCGTGATCGGGATCATCGGGAAAACGCACGGGGTGAAGATCGCCGCAAGTCCGAATCCGAATGCGGTGAGCGCGAATGCTACGATTCCCTGCTGTGGGGACGCAGCAGGCACCTTTTCTGGTACCCGTTCGACCGGTGGCGCGCCTGGTTTCACTTCAATGTATCCTGGCGGAACTGCAAAAGGATCGACAGCCGGTGCAGCGGAAGCCGCCGTCAGCTTGAAAGTAGCCGTCTTGGTCTTAGGATTCAGGCACTGCTTGTCATCGCAGGCGCGATAACGAACCTGCGCGGTCAGTTCCACGGGACCGGCGGCATCACTTTTGAGCGTCGCCGGAATCCAAAACTCAGCCTGGTTCGAATAGGTCTCGACCATTTCCTTGAGGTTCGGATCCATGGCTCGAACCGGCGGCGGCTGGTAGACGGTGTAAGAAGCGACGGCGGGATTGTCCACCAAACTTAGCTTGGTCGGATAGAGATCCTTGGGAATCGTCAGGGAATACAAATGCCAGCCGGGCTCGATCTTGGCTGTCAGGCGTAGGGGAATCGTGGCGCCGGCTTTTGCGACTTCGGCAGTCGACGTCATGGACCACTGAACCGGATCCAGGCGTTGAGGAGCGGCATTTTGCCCGAAGGCAATCGACGCCACGCACGCGGCTAGACCGGCGATTCGAAAGGCGTTCATTGCGCTGCTACTTTAGACGAAGCAGTACGATCTAATTCTTCCTCTATTTTCTCATTTACGCGGCCCTGAGCGAATTCGGCTGCCACCCGGATGGCGTTCTTCACCGCATTGGCGTTGGAACGTCCGTGGCAAATGGTGCAAACACCTTTCACTCCCAGCAGAGGCGCCCCGCCGTATTCCGCGTAGTCCAGCCGCTTCTTGAACTCGCGATACGCCTCTCGGGAGAGCAGCGAGCCGATCTTGCGGGTCATGGTCGCGCTGAGCGATTCGCGCAGCATGCTGACGAACATGTCCACCAACCCCTCACTGACTTTGAGGGCGACGTTGCCGATAAATCCGTCGCAAACCACCACGTCCGCGATCCCATTGAAAATATCGCGCCCCTCGACATTTCCGATGAAGTTGATGGGCAGAGCCTTGAGCAGCGGCAGCGCCGCACGGGTGAGATCGTTGCCCTTGTGTTCCTCTTCGCCGATCGAAAGGAGCCCGACCCGCGGCCGGGAGTTATGAAAGATGGTCCGCGAATAAATCTCGCCCATCACCGCGAACTGGGCCAGCATCTCCGGCTTGCAATCGACGTTAGCGCCGACGTCCAGAAGTACTACGGGCGATCCAGTAAGTGAGGGAAAGGCTCCCGCCAGCGCCGGCCGTGTTACGCCGCGAATAACGCCCTGGACGATCTTGGAGGTCGCCATGACGGCGCCGGTGTTCCCGGCCGAGACTACGCCGTCGGCGACCCCGTCCCGAACCAGACGGCAAGCAACACGAATGGAAGAGTCTTTCTTGAGCCGAACAGCCTTGGCCGCGGAGTCCTCCATGGTGATGAACTCGCTGGCGTGATGGATCTCGATCGGCAACCCGCCGGCCCGCCGATGATGAGACAGTTCGGCGCGGATCACGTCCTCCAGGCCGACAAGAACCACGCCGACCTGAAGCTCTTCGGCGGCCCGAATCGCTCCTTCTACCTCGTGCTTGGGAGCGAAATCGCCCCCCATGGCGTCGACTGCGATCGTCTGCATGGACGAGCTCGCCGTCTACTCTTCAGCGACTTCGATGACTTCGCGGCCTTTGTATTTTCCGCAGTGCGGGCAAACGCGATGCGGGAGTTTGGGCTCGTGGCAGTTGGGGCATTGAGCCATTACGGTGCGGCGCAGGGAATCGTGCGTCCGCCGGGCGGAGGTCCGCCGCTTGGAATGTCGTCGTTTAGGATTCGGCATTTTTTCTTATCTCCTTGAGCGCTGCCCAGCGGTCGTCACCCGCCGCAGTCTGGCAGCGGCACTCATTTTGGTTGCGATTCTGCCCGCATACCGGACAGATTCCTTTGCAATTCTCGGTACACAATTTCTGCATGGGGAGCGCCAGCAAAACGAACTCCCGCAGTACATCGTTTAACTCCAGGCCGTCGCCTTCGTAGAAGCCCATCTCGGCCTCGCCGGGATCCAGAGCCTTCTCCTCGCCATACCCTTCAGCGACCGGTCGATAATACAACTCGAAACTCGAATCTACCGGAAACTCCGACGGTTCCAGGCAACGGTCACATTCCGCATGCAGTCGGACCTTCACATGCCCCGTCACTCGGATTTCGCCGAGCGAACCCATCACCAGTTCCGCCTTACCGGACGCCTGAAGCGGCTCGGCCTGCTTCAATTTCGGATCGAGAAACTCGATACTCCCGGGCGGAAGCTCCACATCGAAACGGACGGGTTTCAGCTCCAGGTCTCGAACGTGGAAAAACACAGTGCTACTCCCTACCCGGATCAGGCAAACCCCTGCTCGGGGCAAAAGCTTAGTATAACAGGACTTGTTCTAAGAAAACAGTTCCTGCAGTGCCAGGGTAAACCGCGGCAGGAGCGTCGAAGTGATTGAATCCGCGCCAGTAAACTCAGTTTCGGGCAATGTCGGGCCCGTCCAGATCTCGACTGTGCGGTCCTCGGGATCGACCAGCCAGACTTCTTTGACGCCTGCCGCGAAATATTGCTTTAGCTTGCGATGAATGGCGCCGGGTGTTTCGCTGGGAGAGAGAACTTCGGCGGCAATGTCAGGAATGACGTGGATGATCTTGGCGTCGCGCAATTCCGCCTGATGGTCGCCCAGGATAACGGCGACATCCGGAGAACGGCGCGTGGAAGGCGAAAGCGCATACAGGTTCTCAGAGATCAGCGCCTCGCCGATTGGATTTTCCTCCAGGTACCGCACTAACTTAACCAGAAGCTTCTGAAGGACGCGATTGTGTCTATACGCCGGCCTGGTCATCTCGATCAACTCCCCCTCGTCGAGTTCGTAGCGCTTGTCTTCCTCGAAGGGGTAGTTGTCGAATTCCTCCGCTGACAGGAGGGTTCTGGCGCGCATACTGCCGATTGTATCTTGAATGGTCTCTGGTAAAGTGGAGGACAATGGTCGTTGAAATCGAAGGAGTTGCGCTGCATCTGGCGCATCCGGACGAGCTTACCGTCAACTGGGTTGGGCAAGACGAGGTAATGCGCCAGCTATTGGCCGCTTGGCTGGTGATCGACTCTCAGGATCTTCCCATGAATCCGCGCTTGCTGGGCAAGCCCGGGGTCGGGAAAACCACGCTCGCTTACGCTGCCGCAAAGCGTTTGGCACGCGAAGTCTACATCATGCAGGCGACCGTCGATACCCGGCCGGAAGATTTGTTGGTCACTCCGGTCATCGAAGGCGAAGCCAAGCTCCGTTACGTAGCTTCTCCTCTGGTGACTGCGATGCTACGAGGTGGCATCGTCATTCTGGACGAAGGCAATCGCATGAGCGAAAAGAGCTGGGCGAGCCTGGCTCCGCTGCTCGACACTCGCCGCTATGTAGAATCGATCGTCGCGGGGATCAAGATCAAAGCGCATCCGCTGTTCCGGCTGGTGGCGACCATGAATGACGACGCCAGCACCTTCGATCTTCCAGAGTATATCCACTCGCGGCTGCAGCCCCAAATCCTGATCGATTTTCCCGAACGCGATGAGGAGCTGGCCATCCTGCACGAAAATCTGCCCTTCGGCGACACCCAGATCCTGACCTACGTCACCGATTTCCTACAGCGGGCGCACGCCGCCGACGAACGTTACACGGCTCGCGACGGGATCAATATTGCCCGTTTCGCCATGAAGCTGGCCCATGAGTCAAATGGGACCACCCACGCAAACTTGGACCTGATGCGTACGGCCATCGTGCAGACTCTTGGAGAAGAGGCCCTGCGCTATGTCACTCGAAACTGATATCAAGCTCGGAAGCCTGGAGCGCGGGCGACTGCGCTATTTCCCCGTGGTTCCGGGGCGGGTCGAATTCGCCGCCGCGTTGCGCCGCCTCTTACTTTCTGAAAAACCGCAGATCGTCGCGGTGGAACTGCCCGGATTTTTGGAGCCAGCGTACACGCGTGCTCTACAGAGGCTGCCGGAAATGTCGGTGATCCTGTGCAGCACTTCGTCCAGCGAATCCGACGACGATCGTCCCGTCTACGTTCCTATCGAGCCTGCCGATCCGTTCACCGAAGCTGTGCGCACGGCCGAAGAGATCGGGGCAGAGGTTGTTTTCCTCGAGCCTGACACCCAGGAACGCCCGCATCTGCACGACACTTGTCCCGATACGTACGCCATCCAGCGCATCGGTCTCGACCGTTACATCGAAAGCTATCGTGTATGGCCGCAGCCTCGCACCGAAGAAGTGAGTGCGCATGCGGCTGCCATGGCCTGGAAGCTGCAAGGAATTAATCCTGATGTAAATACGCTGGTGGTGGTCTCATTGAACTTGCTCGACCCGCTTCTCGATGCGATGGAGACCCCGCAGGAAGCGCCCTCGCGCCGGCTGTTACGGCCCGAGACGCAGTTGCTTAATCCGCATCCGGACAGCTTGGCCGAGATCACCATCGAGTATCCGTATTTGCAGGAGCGTTACGAATTTTTCCGGTTGGATCTGGAGGGCGAAGCTCGACTTGACAAGCCGCGCGTGCAACTCGATCTTCTGCGCGAAGCGGCTGTTAAGTACATGGAATCTACTGGAGATAGACTGACCCATTGGCAAAGGCGCACGATCGCACGCTACACCCGCAACCTCGCGCACATCAGCGGCGATCTGGTGTCCAATGCATACGATCTGGCGGTTGCCGCCCGCTCGGTGGTCGACGATAACTACGGCTGGGAAGTGTGGCAGATGGCCAATCGCTATCTGGCCCAGCAGGAATCTTCTCCCCTCGAGACGGTCCGGCTGACGGCGGGCGAGATCTGGCTCAACACCAAGCGCCTGCGCATCCGGCGGCGTTTGCCGCGACCTAAACAGCGGATGAAGCCCATCGGCCTAAAGCCGCGCAAGAAAGAAACTATTCCCGGCGAGTGGGCCAAACAGACCACCGGCGAGGCGATTTGCTCATATCCACCCGAGGATCTGGTCATCGAAGACTACGGCCGCTTTCTCAAGAAGAAGGCCAAGTCGCTTCTGTCCGAGGAGCGCGTCCGCGTCGAGCCGTTCACTACTTCGATTCTGGACGGTATCGACATCCGCGAGACCATCCGCAATTGGCACCAGCGCAAGATCTACGTTCGTCAGGCGGATCGTCTGGCGGGGGAAGTCGGTTCCGTCGTCGTGGTCTTCGATGAGGACCGCGATGACCGCTATCAGTACTTGACCACATGGCTGGGCGAGCACCAGAACGAATCCGATATGGCGTTTTATTCCACCTATCCGTTCGATAATATCGTGGGACCCGGAATCGGCCGCGCGGAATATGGTGGCCTGCTGATGACGCTGCCGCCGCGGCGTCTATTCGATGTCTGGTCGGATACGGATTACGACTTCGCCGAATCGAAGCCCGAGCGGTTGTTGCTGGCCGCCCTGGACTATTCGACCGAGCGATTTGTCGTATACGTGGCGCCCCGGCCGCCGCGCTCGGTGTTTCGATCCATTGCGTCGCACCTGAATCGCAAGATTCTCTACGTGCCGATCGGCCAGTTGTCGCCCACCAAGCTTAAGAAATTACGCGTGGTCCACGTGCTCGATAGTTATGAGCGGCGCGAAGAAGCCAAAGATTACCTCTGGTAATTTAAACTGCTGCGAGCGCGGCCGTCGGCGAGGGTTCCGCCCCGTGCGGCGCATCGTGAGTAACGGGATCGAAGCGGACGCTGACCAGCGACGACAATCCCGGCTCTTGCATCGTGACTCCGTAGAGAGCCTGCGCGGCTTCCATGGTGCGCTTGGCGTGAGTGATCACGATAAACTGCGTCTCGGCCGACATTTCCTTGATCAGGCGCGTCAGGCGCTGGATGTTGGGCTCGTCTAGCGGCGCGTCCACCTCGTCCAGGATACAGAATGGGCTGGGCGTGTAGCGGAAGATCGCCATCAGCAGAGCCATCGCCGTCAGCGATTTCTCGCCCCCCGAAAGCAAGGCGATGTTTTGCAGCTTCTTGCCGGGAGGCGAAGCCATGATGTCGATACCGCTATCGGCGAGATTGGTCTCGTCGGTCAACCGCATCTCGCCCTGGCCCCCGCCGAACAGAGTGCGGAACATCCCGCGGAAGTTTTCGTTGATCAGGTCGAAGGCCTCCTTGAAGCGGCGGCGCGACTCGATATCCAACTCCTGGACCGCCTTTTCGGTGTCGCGGATCGAATCAAGCAGGTCCTGGCGCTGTGTGTTCAAGAAGTCGTAACGCTGCTGCGCTTCCTGGAATTCCTCAAGTGCTTGCGGATTCACAGGCCCCAGCGCCTCAATGCGCGCGCGAATTTCCTGCGAGCGCGTCTCGACTTCCGCGACCCCCGCTTCATCCAGCGAGATTTCTTCCGTAGCAGCGACTTCCGCGGCTGAAGTATTGAGATCCCGGCGGCTGGTCTCGTCGAGATAACGCAGATCCCCTTGCTTACGGACCAGCTCCACTTCGATGGCGCTTCGTCGCTCTTGCGAGGCTTGCGCCTCGGCTCGCAACGCCTTGAGCGATTCGTCCAGCGCGGCAAGGGATGCGCGTCCCGCCGTCTCCGCCGCTGCCAGATTCTCGACCCACGCCACGGATGAAGCCGTATCCTGGGCCAACTGCCCGGCTCGCTGATCCAGCTCGATGTTATCGGCCAGCAATCGCGCGCGGTCCACGCCCATGCGCTCCAGTTCGCGCTCCAGCTCTGCGCGCCGGGCGATCATCTGTTGAATCTGCGCCTCAATCCGTCCCGCAGCAGTCTTTTCTGCTCGCAGGCGCTCGTCGAGACCGGCTAATTCGGCTCTGACGTGCGCGTGTTCCTCCCCAGCCGAATGGGCGCGAGCCTGCAAACCCTCATATTCGCCCCGCGCGCGTTCCAGAGATTTCTCTTGATCGAAGCGTTCCTGCTCGCGCTGCGCGACGGCCGCTTGGCTCTGCTCGCGCTGCTGGCGGGAACGCTCGTCTTCTCTCGTCAGACGTTCCAATTCCAACCGAGCCACCGAAAGGCGCTGGCCGGAGCGGGCGAATTCCTCGGCCAATTGGCGTTGCTCGTGATCCAGGGCAAGTGCGCCTTTTTCCTGCTGCTGCTGTTGAGCACGCACGTGCTCCAGTTCTTCGGCCAGTTGCGCGGAATTCCTTTCGAGTTCCTCAAGGGTTCCCGTCAGCGTATCAGCCTCGCGCTCGCGGGCTTCTACTTGGGATGCCAGTTCGCGAAGTTCGCGCTTGAGCGCCAGCGGGCCGCCGCTCGATTTGCGACCGCCGCTCACCGCGTGTCCGTGATAGCTAACGCCATCCGCAACCAGGAAGTAATAGTCCGGATGTTCCGCAGCCAAACGTTGGGCGGCTGCGTGATCCTTAACCAGAAAACATTTCCCGAGGCGGGGCAGATAGTATGCCTGGCTGAGCCGGAGCGCATCGCCCAAACGCCCGGCGATTTCTGAACCGATCAGCGTTACCGGCGGATGCGGCGGCGTCGCCCCGTCATTGACCAAGAACGTCACGCGTCCGTCGGATTCGGCGCGCATCAGCTCTACGCCACGTTCGGCTTCCGCCCAATCCGAGACGACTACGTACTCCAGTTCCTCATGCAGGAACGTTTCGCAGGCTTTCTCCCACGCCGGATCGATCACTTCCACGAAATCCGCCAACACGCCCGTGGGCTTGAATCCCGAGACTTGCCCGTGCTCGATGGCGGTGAACAGCCGCTTAACCGACTCGGTGGTGTAGGCCCGATGCGAAAGAATCTCTTCCAGCGAATCACGGCGAGCTTTTTGGCGCGATAACGCCGTTCGCAATTCTTCCAGGCTTTGCCGCGATGCCGCGACCGCCGCCTGCCGCGTCTTCAAGTCTTCTTCGACGCGATGCCGGCGATCGGCCAGAGATTCGAGCTCCAGTTGCTGAGCTGAAAGCTTAGTGGATAGCTCCGCCTTCACCTGATCCAGACGAGCCAGCTCGCCTGACGCGATCTCTTCCTCCTTGCGGGCGCGCGCGGAATCGCGCTCGATGGCCGCCAGGTATTCGTCGATCTGAACCACCTGATTGCGCAGCGTCGAAACCTCGCCCAGCAGTTGCAGGACGCGCGTACGGGCAGATTCTAGCCCACGCTCGCGATTCCGCAGATCGTTCTGGAGAGCGTCGCGTTCGGTGGTTTTCTCCTGAAGCCGCTCGCGGAGCGACACACTCTCCGCATCTAGACGAGCGATGTTTTGCGCGTGTACATCGAGCTCTCCCTGTTGCTGTTGCCGACGAGTCTCCAGGTCCTGGGTTTCCGTTTCGTTGCCGGTTAGGCGCTCGCCAATCGCGCCAATCTGCTTAGCTTGCAGCTCCAGGCGGCCGCGCGTCCGCTCGCTTTCCAGATTCAGCTCGGCGACCTTAGCCCGTGCTGCAGTCAGTTCAGCTTCGGTGCGATAGCAGGTTTCCTGGAGGCGAGTGTGCTCGCCTTCCTTCTCTTGTAATTGCCCGGAGATCTCGACAAATAGCCCTTGAGCTTGGCTCAGATCGAGCGCCATGCGTGCGGCGTCGCCTTCGAGCATACGGAATCGCCCGGCGACGGCCTGGCGAAGGAAGGTGACCATCTCGGTGCGCAGTTCCTCATATCGCTTAGCTTTGGATGCTTGGCGCTTGAGCGAATTCACCTGCCGTCCGACTTCTTCCAGAATGTCGAACACCCGTGAAAGATTCTGTTTGGCGCTTTCCAGCTTGGCCTCGGCCAGCCGCTTGCGCGTCTTGTACTTGCCGATACCGGCAGCTTCTTCGATGATGGCGCGGCGGTCGGCCGGCTTGTTGGAAAGAATCTGGCCGATTCGTCCTTGCTCGATGATGGCGTAGCTTTCCGGACCTAGGCCGGTGCCGCTGAACAGATCCTGGATATCGCGCAGCCGGGCAGTTTTCCCGTTGATCAGGTACTCACTTTCACCCGACCGGTACAGCCGACGGGTTATGGTGATCTCTTCCGCGTGGACGTGGCCGTTGCTGCTTCCATTCCCGTTGCCATTCCCGTTCGCATGAGCTTCGTGTCCGCCCGCGACCAGATGTTGGCCGAGCGGATCCACCATGGTTAATGTGACTTGCGCCATCCCGAGGGGCTTGCGTTCTCGGGTGCCCGCGAAGATCACGTCTTCCATGCGCGTGCCGCGAAGGCTCTTGGCGCTTTGTTCGCCTAGGACCCAACTAATCGCGTCGGAGATATTGGATTTTCCACAGCCGTTCGGCCCCACAACGGCCGTGATACCGGATCCGTGGAACTTCATGTCCGTACGATCGTAGAAAGACTTGAAACCGTGGATGTCGACGCGCTTAAGCTTGAGCAATGCGGGCCCCTTCCTTAAAGACCTTCACACGTTCACCAGGGGGGAGGGTTGAAACCATCCTAAACCTAACGCAATGGAAAGTAAAGCGGGTGGACCACCGAATCTTGGGGTCTTCGTGGTACTACCCCTAGATATTGGGGTGCAAGCCCCGTAATAAGCAGCCCTGTCTTCTGTCTTAGGGGTTAGAAAGCTCTTACCGGGCAGGAAGACGATGCTAGTGGATACGCTCATAAAAACAAAACACGAGGATCCCGTTCCCATTATCCCCAATGCGCTGGACGCTATGTACCGCGAGCACCATTCCATGGTGTTCCGGACGGCTTACCGCATTACCGGTAATGTCGCCGACGCCGAAGATGTCCTCCAGACCGTTTTCCTAAGGATGGCGCGAAGGGATGACTCGGCGGAGGCTGTCGAGCGCCCGGAAAACTATCTTCGCCGCGCAGCGGTTCACGCGGCTCTCGATCTTGTGCGCGCCCGGCGTTCAGGCGCGGAAGTAGATCTGGATCGGCTTCCTTCCACCGGCGGTTCCCGCCCGGATCAAGATGACCTGCGCGAGCTTTTCCGCCGTGCCCTGTCCGAACTCCCGGCGCGCTCCGCCGAAATCTTCACGCTGCGATTTTTCGAGGGGTTGACCAATCCTGAAATCGCCAGAGCGTTAGGAATATCTTCCATAACCGTCGCAGTTACGCTACACCGGACACGCCGGATACTTCAGAAGAACTTGAGGATGCCACAATGACCAACCAGGATTTCGACCGTTTGGTGAATTCCGTGCGCGACGACGTTCCGAATGCCGAGGTCGCGCGAGCCGCTGCCGAGCGGGTACGCCAGCGCCTGGGTGTGGCGGAAGGTCCTGACGAGTTCTGTGCGCAGTTTCGCGCCGATTTCGATGTGTATCGCGCAGGCCGGCTGCTTGAAGGGCGAAGGATGTTGGTCGAAGATCATCTGCATTCCTGCGTCGCGTGCCGCCGCGAATACTCGGGTGCGCAGAACGTGCTCGTGATTCCAAATAGATCCCGGCCGGTTGCCAAGCGGCTAGGATGGGCCGCCGCAGCGGCAGTATTGATTGGCGTGACCACGATAACCGGATATGCGCTAGCGCCCAGAATCGACCGCGCGATGGCGCCTTCGGGAGCGCGTGGAACGGTGGCAAACATGGCTGGAACGCTGGTGCTGGTTTCCGAAGCCGCGACCATGCCGCTGGCCGTTGGAGCCGAAATCGCCGAGGGTCAGGAAGTTCGCACGGGCAAAGGATCGCGGGCGGTGATTCGCTTGCGCGACGGCTCGCTCGTCGAGATGGCCGAGCGCAGCGATCTGGCGCTTACCGAGCGCTGGTCCGGAAAGACTATTCGTCTGGCGCGCGGCAGCATCTTAGTCGAAGCCGCCAGACAGCACCGCGGCCATCTCGAAGTTGCCACGCCCGATTCCCTCGTGTCAGTTAAGGGCACTATTTTCGGCGTGACCTGGGGCTTGAAGGGATCGCGCGTTTCCGTGGTCCAGGGCGAAGTCAAAGTGGACCACGCCGGACTCTCGAAACTCCTATATCGCGGCCAACAGTCGGCTACCGATCAAAGTATGGCGCTGACCACCGTCGCGACCGATATCTCCTGGAGTCAGAATGCCGCGCAGTACCTGGCGATGCTGGCTGACCTTGCCGCGATCCAGAAACAGATCGATCAGATCCCGCCTCCCAGCTTGCGCTACACGTCGAACTTGTTGAATCGGGTGCCGCTCGCCTCCGTGGTGGTAGCTGCCATTCCCAATCTGAGCCAGACGCTCTCCCAAGCCACGCAGATTTTTGACGATCGCGCGACGCAGAGCGCGTCTTTCGCCGCGTGGTGGAACGGTACACGAGCGCAGGGCATCCGTCAGGCGATGGACCACGTGCGTGCCGTCAGCAACTACCTGGGAGACGAAATCCTTCTGGCGGCGCCGCTGAACGGCCCTCCGATCGTGATAGCCGAGGTTCGGCAAGCTGGGCTCGAGGCATACCTGACTCAGATCGGAATGACCGGTCCCCGGGCGTTCGACGGCAACCTCGTGGTCCTGGGTGCCACGGCGGTTCCTGCGGTCGGCCAATTTTCCGCCACTCCCTTGGGCGCGCAACTGCTCGCAAGCTATCAAAACGGCGCGGGACTTCTTTTAGCCGCAAACATGGAACAAATCGTGACGCAGAACGTACCTACTGCTGTCGTGTCAAATCCAACCGCCCCGAATCCTGCCACCATCGTCGGGGTCGACAATCTGCGTTTCGTAGTCGCCGAAAGCAAAACCAGCGCGGCGTCTCCTCTGAATACGGCTTCCTTCACCTTCTCGAGCGCACGTCATGGGCTGGCGAGCTGGCTGGCCACTCCCGGACCCATGGGATCGCTCGACTTCGTATCGCCGCAGGCGAGTTTCGCCACGGCTTTTGTGACCCGAGATCCGCACCAACTTCTCTCTGAATTACTCACCGCCGTGGGGCCGCAAGCCGTTGCTGCATTGGCTGCGATTCAACTGAACGCCGGTTTCAGCCCGCTCGACGACGTGGCCGGATCACTGGGTGGCGAGGCGACCATCGCCGTTGACGGTCCGCTGCTGCCGATTCCGAGCTGGAAGGTCGCCGTCGAGGTCGATAACCCGTCGCGCCTCGAATTTGCCATCGAACAGGCCGTCGCCGCAGGGCAGCGCAATTCGCCGCAGAGCGGAATCGCGCTGAGTAATGAAACCGTAAACGGCCGGACGTTTTACACGCTCACCATCGCCAAAATGCCGATCCTATATGTCTTCGTGGACGGCTACTTGCTAATCGCACCCAACCGCGGCCTGTTGACGTCCGCCATCGACGGCCGCACATCCGGGCAGACGCTGCCTGCATCCGCTACGTTCCGGGCGCAATTGCCGCTCGATACACAGACCAATTTCTCCGCCCTCGCGTATTACAACCTGGGGAGCGCCGTCGGTCCTATCGTGGATCAACTGAACGCCAGCGGCTTATTGACGCCCGATCAGCAGAAGCAGATCTCGACGCTTACCGCCAATCGCGCGCCGACGCTCGTCTACGCCTACGGCTCGACCGACCAAATTCTGGTGGGTAGCCGCAACAGTATCGCGGGCATGGGCCTGGATGCTCTCTCGAGCCTGGGGTTGGGTTCCGCCATCAGCCCGCTGGTGCGGACCCTGTCGCTGGCTCCACAATAGTAAAGCATGGACCCCGTTATCGAACTGGCCGGCTTGAGCGTCCGTTTCGGTAATCGGGATATCCTCCATAACCTGCGCGTCGCGCTTTCCGGCCGGACCATCGGTCTCCTGGGTCCGAACGGGGCAGGGAAATCGACCTTAATCCAGACGCTGTTGGGATTCGTTCCCCTCAGCGCCGGGTCGGCCAACATCTTCGGCCACGATATCCGCCAACAGACCAGCGAACTTCGCGCGCTGATCGGATACATGCCGGAGAACGACTCTTTCATCGCCAACCTGACGGCGGTCTCTTTCGTTCGCATGATGGGCGAGCTGGCTGGACTTCCGCACGACGCGGCGCTCGAACGCGCTCACGAAGTCCTGTTTTACGTTGGCTTGGGCGAAGCGCGCTACCGGCTTCTAGGTACCTATTCGCTAGGTATGAAGCAGCTCGCGAAGCTGGCGCAGGCGATTGTCCACGGTCCGCGGCTCTTGATCCTGGATGAGCCCACCAACGGCCTCGATCCTCCAGCGCGTATACGAATGATCCGCCTGATAAAGGAAATGAAGCAGACTGGCAGCATGCACATTGTGTTGTGCTCGCACCTGCTGCGCGACGTCGAAGAAACGTGTGAAGAAGTGCTGATCCTGAAGCAAGGCCGCATCGTGCATTATTCGAATCTCGAAGAAGAGCGCCGAGCCAACAAGCGCTTCGTGGAGCTGGAGACGGTCGGCGATGAGAAGGATTTCGCCGGGGCTCTCACGGCACTGGGCTGCGAATGCGTAGGCACTGGCCTGGGTCGGCTCAAGATGGTCCTGCCGGCCGAGTTTGAATTGCGCGAAATTTACCGGCTGGCCGCGGACCGCGATCTGCAACTGCGCCGCCTCAATTATCGCCGCGACACGCTCGAAGATATTTTCCTGAAAGCGATGGAGGCCTAACGTGGCGGTTTATAAGCGCACCTATGCGGCGTATGAAGGCTCGCTCACGCCTACCTGGTCGCGATTTCTGATCCTGCCGCGTTACAGCTTCGCGCGCCTGTGGCAATCCCGATTCCTGGTGATGTTCTTCATGGCGTGTTTCTTTTATCCCCTTGGCTGCATTGGCTACATCTACCTGGCGAATAATCTATCGGTCCTGAGCTCATTCGGCATTCCCGCGCCACTCGGGAATGTTTTGAAAGTCCAGCCAAGCCTGTTCCTGTACTTCTGTTGGGTCCAGGCGGCGTTTACATATCTACTAACCGCGTTCATCGGGCCGAGCCTAGTGTCGCCCGATCTGGTCAACGGCGCGATGCCCCTGTATTTCTGCCGCCCGTTCTCGCGGACCGAATACATCGCCGGCAAAATGAGCGTGCTGGTGTTCCTGCTCTCGATGGTCACCTGGGTGCCGGGACTGATCCTGTTCACGATTCAGGCCAGCTTGGCGGGCTGGGAATGGACCAAAGCCAACCTGTGGATCGCCGGATCGCTATTCATAGGTCTGATGGTGTGGATCTTAATGCTGTCGCTGCTGGCGCTCGCGTTATCGGCCTGGGTCAAATGGAAGATCGCGGCCGGAGGATTGTTGCTGGGCGTGTTCTTTGCCGGCGCGGGCTTCGGAACAGCGCTCAATAGCGTCATGCGTACCACATACGGGTCGCTGTTGAACCTCACCGAGGTCATGTTTACGATCTGGTCCAAACTCTTCCGCTGGCCCTCGGATACTGGAATCTCCGTCGAAGCGTCTTGGATCTGCGTCGGGGTTGTCTGCGCGATCTGTCTCTGGCTGCTGATTCGCCGCGTGCGAGCGTTTGAGGTTGTGAAGTGACGTGGAAAAATAAGTGAACGATCGAATCATCCTCGATAACGTGTCGCGCTTCTACGGTGAAGTGCTGGGCGTGAATCGCGTGACGTTATCCGTTCCTCCCGGTATCACCAGCCTGGTCGGCCCCAACGGTTCCGGCAAGACCACGCTGATGAACCTGATCACTGGCTTGGTCCGGCCGACGCGCGGGTCGATCCAGATTCTGGGGATTTCCCCATCCGATCCCGAAAAGCTGTTCCGCGTGTGCGCATATGCCACACAGTTCGATTCATTCCCGCGCGGCATGACCGGGTTTCAGTTCGTGTACTCTTATCTGCGCCTTTCCGGCATGTCGCACGACGATTGCCAGCGCACCACCGCGTTCGCCATCGGCCGGGTGAACCTGGGCGAGGCCGCGCATCGCAAGATCGCCGGATACAGCAAGGGCATGCGCCAGCGCATCAAACTGGCCCAAGCCATCGCGCACGATCCTCGCGTACTGGTGTTGGATGAACCGCTCAACGGCCTAGATCCCCTGGTGCGCGCGGAAACCATCGCGCTGTTTCGTGAGTTCGCCGCCGAGGGACGTCATGTCATCGTCTCCAGCCACATCCTGCACGAGGTGGATACGATCTCCGATCAGGTGATCCTGCTCAGCAACGGCTATGTGGTGGCTGAGGGAAAGATCCACGGCGTTCGCGAAGAGATGTCCGAGCACCCCATGCAGGTCATCATCCGCTGCACCCGCGCCAACGTGCTGGCTTCGCGCGTATTCGAACAGGATAACGTGGTCGAAGTGCGGCTGCATGCCGACGGCGGCGGATTGCTGGTGAAAACCCGCGATGCCGATCGCTTCTATCGCGCTCTGAATCACCTCGCGCTCGACGGTGTGGGGATCGAGAGCGTCGCCCCCGCCGACGACAACGTGAATTCGCTGTACGAGTACCTGATCGGGGGAGAGGAAAGCACCAGATGATGGGCCGGTGGCTCTCGCAAATCGGCTTGGTGATTCGCCTGGAGATGCGCAAGACGTTCTTCTCGCGCCGTGGAATATGGGTCTATCTGCTGGCTCTGGCTCCCGTGCTGATCTTTCTGGGGCACTCGCTCTCCGAGATCAATAATCGTAAGGAACGGCAGGCGCTGAATGCCGCACACCCGGTTTCGACCGCAGCGTTGCGCTCTATCGAGCGCGGCTCCACGATCGAAGAAGTCGTCGAGAAAGTGGGGGAACCCTTTGCGAAGAATGGATTCCGCCGGCGTGATTTCATTGTCGATATTTATGAGTACACCGATGGAGAGAACGTCTTTGGCTTTGGCTTTCGCAATAACCGGCTCGAGAACATCAACGAGCGCGACCGCGATACCATCGCCAAGGACTCCCTGGTCTTCGCCGGCGTCTTCCAGTTTTTCTTTCTCCGCCTGGCGATCTTCTTCGGCTGCGTAGGTGTCTTCACGAACCTCTTCCGCGGCGAGATGCTGGATAAGAGCCTGCACTTCTACCTGCTCACGCCCATTCGGCGCGAAATCCTGACCATCGGTAAGTACCTCGCCGGTCTGATCGCCACCGTCGTCATCTTCTGCACCAGTACGTTTCTGCAACTCGCCGCGCTGTCGCTTCATTTCACCGGCAGCGAAATTTCCGAGTATCTGACGGGACCCGGCTGGGGCCACGTCGCGTCCTACCTGGGCGTGACCGCGGCCGCGTGCCTGGGATATGGCAGCATCTTCCTGATAGCGGGACTCTTGTTCAAGAACCCGATTATTCCGGCTGCGACGGTTCTGGTTTGGGAAGGCATGAACAACTTCCTGCCGGCAGCCCTTAAGAAGGTGAGCGTAATTTTTTATCTGCAGTCGCTTAGCCCGGTGGTCGCGCCTCCGGATGCCAATATGCCGCCGCTGCAGAAGCTGCTGCTCACCGCCGCGGAACCTGTTGCGCCGGTTTGGGCGGTGCTCGGGTTACTAACCTTGACCGTTGTAGTTGTGGCAATCGCGGCGCGAAAAGCCCGTAAGCTCGAAATCAACTACAGCACGGATTAGGCGGCCGCGTGCACGGTGAGGCACTTTCCGAACGCTTCAAAGAACAACTCCAGGTTCGGATCGGTGGCCAGCGGCCCCATCACCCCGATGCGGAAGATCTTTCCCGCCAACGGGCCGAATCCCCCGGCGATTTCGATTCCGTATTCGTCGAGTAACTGCTTGCGCACGCTCGCATCGTCCACACCCTCGGGCACCCGCGGCGTATTCAAAGTGGTCAGCCGTTTCCCCTCCGCCACGTGCATCTTCAAGCCCATGGCTTCGATCCGCTGGACGAACGACCTATGCGCCTTGAGGTGGCGTGCGAACCGCTGCTCGACGCCCTCCTCCATAATCGCCGCTAGCGCTTCACGCAGCGCATAGAACGTCGATACCGGCGGGGTGTGATGATACTTCTTCCCGTCGTAGTAATCCATCAGCAGCTTCAAATCCAGATACCAGACGGAGTTCGGCGTGGTGCGGGCGGCCAAGCGCTCCACCGCGCGCGGGGAGACCGTGAATGGCGATAATCCCGGAGGAGCGCTTAATCCCTTCTGCGTGCAGCTATAAGCGATATCGATGCCGGTTTCATCCACTCGGATGGGCACGGACCCGAGCGTCGTCACACAGTCCGCGATCACCAGCGCGCCTGCTTCATGTGCCGGGCGAGTAATCGCTTCGGGCGCCTGCATCACCCCTGTGGAAGTCTCGCCGTGAACGAACGCGACCACCTGCGGACGTTCTTTTTCGAGGAACGCGCGCGCTTCCTCTTGGGTAAACACCTCTCCCCAAGGCTTTTCCGCGCGAACCACCTGAGCTCCGTGGCGGCGGCCCATCTCGGCGATTCGCTCGCAGAAGAAACCGTTGACGAAGATCGCAAGTTTCGCGCCCGAATCGACGAAGTTCGTAACCGCGGTTTCCATACCCGCGCTTCCGGTTCCGGGGATCGCCAGCGTGTACGGATTTTTGGTGCCGAAAACCGCGCGCAAACCGTCGCGAACATCGTCAAACACCTGGTAAAGGAAAGGATCGAGATACCCGACCAGCGGTTTGGACATGGCCTCGTAGACGCGGGCTTCTACCTGCGACGGGCCAGGACCAAAAAGAAGGCGGCTGGGAGGAGTGAGTGCCGGCATGAAGTCCGATTATAACAATCGACCTTCAAATCGCCGCGATGGAACGGCCATGTTATCCTGACCATTGCAACTCACCATTGCATGCTTCTCCCGGGCTCGTAGCTCAGTTGGTTAGAGCGCCTGCTTGACACGCAGGAGGTCACAGATTCGAGTTCTGTCGAGCCCACCAGTTCTTTCAGCAGGTTAGCCGACCCTAGCCACCGACCTTTTGAGCCATGTCCACACACATGTCCACATGGAGGGTCAGACAGCGGTTTATCTTGCCCACGGGGGCCGCCTTTGAGGTACGCACGGTTTCGAGGGTAACGGCTTCACGATGGACAGGCCGTCTGTGAAGCGCCGCCATCGCTTCATCGAGTGGTTCCTTGCTTTTTCCCCATCGCACTTGGTAGGAGCGCAAAATCTGGGCACAACGGGGAAAACCTCCTGAGCCAGATTTCGCTGAATTCTGAAGCATAGGTATCCTGGGTTAGGAGGGTTCATTGCCTGGCATTTTTGTCTCACGCGGGATGACAGTTGCCATACCGCCGGGTGGTTTGACTATCGGCATCGGTATCGATGGGACCCCCACCGCGAGCCTTATTGCCCATGTCCGGTTTGATCTCTGCCCTACCTGGGTTGAACTCGCACTTCGGCACCTGGACGACGCAAAAGCGAAACGCATCGCTCGCAAAGAGGCCTGGGCAGGGATAGACGAGGAGCAAAAGGCAGCAACGCTGGAGCGGGAGTTCGAGACATCGATGCAAGCAATCATGGCTACTGCAATAGCTATCGACGCCTTTTATTCGTTGATACAGACCCGCATTCAATTGCCGCCCGGCCTCGTGGCTCAGTGGCGAACCCAGCGAACGTCACGGTACCGTCAAGTCACAGAAGTACTTCGGCGTGCTTTCACTTTGAAGCCAAAGGAAACTGCGGCTCTTGGCGGAACGTTAAAAGAGATCTACCGTTGGCGCGATCTAGCGGTTCATCCGTCAGGAAAGATTGAAGCGCCCATTTTCCATCCTGAACTCAACGTAGGTGTTGAGTGGAGGTTCGCATGTTTCCGAGC
Organism: Bryobacteraceae bacterium; assembly: GCA_025980665.1. GTDB lineage: Bacteria > Acidobacteriota > Terriglobia > Bryobacterales > Bryobacteraceae > Palsa-187. The sequence continues at coordinate 2,473 of JAICXC010000003.1, read as the reverse complement.
GCATAACGCAGAACTGCTCGTTAATGAGGCGACTTGGATTCTTTGGGAACTGGCTCACCAAGGAAAACCCAAGGACAGCAAGATCCAGGACCAGATGGCGTTTTTGCGTCAACGGCTAGCAGAATTGTTTCCGACCGGACATCCCAAACGGTCCCAAATGGGCAGCCAAATCGGGATAAGTGTGTAACGGGGCGGTGGAACTCTCCGCGCTCAAAAGACATTCACAGACCCAACTTCCCCGCGCTGTTCTCCCGGAATAAACTCCCTTCCCGTATGTAGCGTCGTACCATCTGTGCAGACCTGTGACCCGTCTGGTTCATGATCGAGCGTTCAGACGCGCCTGAGGTCGCTGCACTGGTCGCGTGACCAGCGCGCAATGAATGACCCGCATAGATCGCTGGATTTAGGCCTGATTGCTTGGCTAGCTTCTTCACAACCCTGGCCACGTCTACAGGCGAAAGTCTATACGGTTGTATCTTCCCATGACGAGTCAGTGACCTGAACAGCGGACCATCAGTGTTGCTGGTCTGTTCTAGCCAAGCTTGCAGCGAGCGCACGGGGCAGGTGTCAGGATTTGAGCCGTAGGGAATGCCAATCTTGCGGCCTTGACCTTCCTGGTCGGTCTTGCTGCGGCGCAAGGTCACCGTTAGGCCATCCTTGCCAAAGGAGCAATCCGCCACGTCCAAGCCAACAAGTTCAGAACGGCGGAAGGCACCGGCAAAGCCTAGCAGGATGAGTGCACGGTCCCGCAGTCCAATCAACCCTTCGGCGCTAACGTCCACCATCGCTCGAATGTCCGCAGTCAGCGCGGGAGCCTTCTGAACGGGTGCCGTGCCTAGCGTGTGCTTAATACCCTTGAGCGTATTTCGCACAATGCCAGACAGTGTTGGGGAGTCAGCGTCTACCGCCTTGTGCGCCTCCGCAATGGCGTTCAAACGCCGCTGAATGCTCCCAACCTTGAGCCGTCCAGCGCACTCTGCAATGTACGACGCCACCGTTTCCGGCGACCCAGGCAGGGGGCACGCAGCCTGCCCCTCGCACCACTGGCAGAAGTCGCGCCAGTCAGCCCGATATCCCCTCAGAGTATTCTCAGCTTTGCTGTGCCGTGCGAACTCCTGAGCCTGAAGAAGGGAGGGCGGAATTAAGTCGGAGGGCGGAACTAGATCCGCCTCCTTCTCAGTGAGTGGGACTAGAATTAATTGCCTAGCCGTATTCACGCGGCCACCTCATCGTCTGCCCACACTGTCTCATCCGTCAGGCCCGGCTTGAAATGTTGGCGCTGGCCACTGAGCAGTTCAAGCTCTCGCCAGAACTCGACCTCCGCCCGTAAGTGTTCCTCCGCCATTGCGTTCAATTCGGCATGGCGTGCGCCGCGCCGCTGCCAGTGGGTTGTGCCGCTGTTGCGCTGGGTGGCGTTCTCAGGAAGGAACCACTCGGCCTCTAGGGCACGCAAGGCGCAATCTTGAGACTTCACCGGCGGTATTAGCCGTTGCACACACTGGCTACGGCTACGCCTCCGCCTGACTTGGCCGGAAGCCATTATCAGAATGTGCGGATTGTCGCCCTCCAGGCTGAACGTCACTTCATAGTTCAGGCCATCGTTAGCCAGCAGACGGCAAGTGTTCACAAACAGGGACCAGCGCTTGGCGGTACGTTTCTCAGGTTCCCAGGTTCGCCATGAATTGAGAATGATCCTATATCGCCCGGTCATTGCGCCACCTCATCGGCCTTCGGCCTCATTCCGTGGCAAGGGCAGGAGCAATGCTCACTGCGAAGCACTTGCTCATGGTCACCTTCGGCACAGGCGTTGCAGATTTGCACAGGCGTATGCGAGGGCAGGGCTGGCAAGCTGGAAGCTTGAGTTTGGCCCATCATGCTGCCACCTCCAGTTCAGGGGCTGATGCCCCCGCCTGCTGCATCATCCAGTCTGCTGCCTGTTGCGCTTTGCTAGCGGCGGTGAAGATGGCCCACTTGTCAGCCTTGAGGACGCGAAGCCAAGATTGGAGGTACTGCGCATGATCCTCACGCGGCTCGGTGCTGAGGCCCAACTGCGCACAGGTGAAGGCAGCGCCAAGTTCCGCTATTAACTCCTCCGCAGCATAGGCGTTATCGCCGAAGCGCTTCCCTAGTTCGCGATTGCAGCGGGCTGCATTGGCAGTCCAATGCGTGCATTCATGGGCAAGGACTGAATAATAGGACACTGCATCTTTGAACGCCTCAAATGGCGGCATCTGCACGTAGTCCCCAGCGGGCGAATAGAACGCTTGGTTCCCTCCGTGGCGAACGTCAGCAGCGACGCTCTTAAAGAATGCGTCCGCGTGCGCAATGCGCTCGGGAATTGGCTGTTCTGTGTCAGCCTTCGGCGTGTAGCCGTCCACTTGCGCCGCGTTAAACACGCTGTAACCCTTGGTGAATAGTAGGCGCGAACCACTTGCAGGCGCGTCGCTATCGGTTTGTGACTCCTTAGCCTCAT
>JAICXC010000004.1 GCA_025980665.1 Bryobacteraceae bacterium | reverse complement strand
AATCGTACGATTAAAGATGTTGACGAATTCACCCCGGATATAGAAGTCGTAACGCTCCTTTATCTTGAAGTGGCGGCCGAAGTTCGCGTTCTCTCTTGGCTGGCGCGGTCCGCGGAAATCGGTGTAAAGCGTACTGGCGGCGGGTCCGGTGACATTCGCATCCACCTGCTTCCAGGCGGCCGGGTTGAGGACGACGTCCGTGTAGGGATTGTAGCTGTGGATATTGTTGATGTCATGCAGGTACAGAGGTTGGCCTGTTCGGACATCCTCGCTCGTCAGGAAGTTCGGATTGGTGCCGGTGGGCGGCGTCAGGAATATTCCGCTTTGGTAGATGGCGAAGAATCCGATTTCCCAATCCTTGGTGACTTCGTTCACGAATTTCGGCAGCGGCGAATACTTCTGTATTGTGTAAGTGAAGTTGAAGGTAAGAGCCTGCGGCGGGATCTGCTGCAGCTGCCACTGGCTGGCACTTGGGTTGAAGAAGTCCTGCGGAGTGGCGGGGGTAGCGAAGCCCTTTGCCCAAGTGTATGCGGCTCCCGCCTGGAAGCCGTGCGAGAAGCGCTTAGTCGCTTTAATTTGCAGTGAGTCGTACTTGGTATCACCGGTCGGGGATCCCGTGGGTGTAAGCGCTCCGAACTGCGGGAACGGATATAAGGCGCTCTGCAGCGTAGTCCCAGGGAAGCCGGCATAGGGCAGAATGTTTCCCAGCCTCGCAACGACTTGCTGACTGGTGGGCGGCTGAAGCAACAGATTACGATCGTTGAGATTGTTGTATCCCGCAGGACCGGTTCCCGGATAGGGGTACAAGCCATACTTCGCGTAGGCAGCCGCCGAGAGTTGGCTCAAGAACCCGTAGGGGCCGTTCAGCCAGACCGCGCGATTCGCCACATAGGATGCTTCCATGACAAAATCCCTGGTAAGCTCCCGCTGGATGCCGACGCTCCATTGGTTGATACGTGGAGGACGGTTTTGGTTCGCGTCCGGCATAAAGCCGGCCGGCGCGCCTCCCACAGTGCCCGCCACTGGGAAGCGGTTTGGATTAAAGACGGGCCAGACCGGCGTCACGATGGAGCCGGGAGTCTGGATGTTCACATACGGGTTGATGCCCGCCAGAGGAAAGGTGCCGTTGGTGCCGATGCCGTTGCTGTTACCGGCGAGGGCTCCGACAAACTGGTAATTGACTCCCCAACCGGCGCGAAGGACGGTCTTAGGGTTGATCTGATAAGCCAGGCCAATCCGCGGTCCGATTCCATAAGGATAAGTCGGCTGGTAGAACTGGCAATTGCAGGTGGCGGCGTAGATTGTCGCGCCGGGGTGCCCGCCAGCGTTGGCGTTGGGAGCGGTCGGATCGAACTGCCCCACGCGGCCGTATTGCTCATGTTGGGCAGTAGCATAATCCCACCGGATACCATAGTCCAGAGTGAGCTTGCGAGTAATCTTCCAGGTGTCCTGAAGGAACAATCCCCATTGCTGGTTTCCGGCCCGATAATTGATTTGCGGTGTCTGCGTGGTGGAAGCAAGACCGGTGATGGGACTGGTGGTGCCGTAGTCTCCCAGCAGAAAACTGGCGAACCCGAAGCCCTGGGTAAATCCATTCAGGCTTCCGGTCGGCGTGAAGGGCTGCGACGTCGCATTGAGGCCGGTAGCCAGCGTCACTGTCGAAAACGCGCCAGTATAGGGCTGTTCGAGATACATCTCGCCGCCAATCTTGAAGGTGTGATTGCCTCGGATCCACGTTAAATTAGCGTTGAAAGTGGGCTTCTCTTCGTAGTTTTGCGATTGAATGGCTTCTCCGAGATTCTGCATACCGCCTATGCCTGCGCATCCCGTCGCGCCAAACGCGGGAGGGGGCGTGCACATTCCGGTGATGGCGGGAAATTGGCGATGAATCAGGAAGCCACTAAGCCCGAGGGACGCCGGATCGAAATTCAGATTGGGCGCGTGGTCATTGAAGCTGGTGTGATAGTATCCGACGCCCAAGTGCAGCAGGATGGTGGGCGTAACCGTACGGTCGTAGTTCAGCCGCGTGGTGTAGGTTGGAATGAAGGTCCCGCGGTACCCGCCGATATCAGTGGGCAGACCGTCCGCGCCCCCCAGAGGAGAGGAGATCTGGCTTTCAGTATTGATCCTGGACCAGAAGAAGGACAAATGGTCTTTGGAAGAAATGTTGTGATCGATCTTGATCGATGGAATGGCTGAGTAGCGGCTCCCTTGGACCGTTCCAGTGTAGTTCCCGACGAGATTGGCGTTCTGAGCCTGCGGCAGCAGCGCTATGATCTTCTTGGCGGTCGGATCGATCCGGTCAAGCGGGATGACATTGTTCGGGAACGGATTGGCGAAACCAAGGCCGCCAGCGGTGACACCACGCGTCAAGGGGTCATATATTTCGTTGGCGTACATCGGCCTGCTCAGAGCGTCCACGGCGGGTAACGGCGTGCTCTGAATACCGTTGGCGGCGCAGAGGGTGCAAGTTCCGTTGCCTGAAATCGCGGAAAAATCGCCGTTCAGATAGGCGGCAGTCGGGACAGTGTCAGTAAAACTATAACCGGTGCTCTCCAGGAACTGTTCGTAGTTCCAAAAGAAAAACGTCTTGTCGTGGCCGTTATAAACCTTGGGAATATAGATCGGGCCGCCCAAGGTCCCGCCGAAATCGTTGCGGCGGTTGCGCGGCCGGAACTTTCCGGGCTCGCCATCCTTGGTCTGGCTGAACGGATTGCCGGCGTTCAGATCTTCATTGACGAAGTAGTCGTATCCGCTGCCGTGATATTGATTGGATCCGGACTTCATGGTCATGTTGATGACCGCGACGCCCGCCTGGCCGAATTCAGCCGCATAGTTACTGGTCTGGTAGGCAATTTCCTGAATCGAGTCCACGCTGGGTTGGCCCATTTGCGTGTAATCGTAATTTCCGAAGATGCGGGAGGTCGCGTCCTGGCCTTCCACACGCATGGTCTCGGTGAGAGCCGGAATGAACGAAGTTCCGCCGCCCAGGCCGTTGAGCGTGAATGTGCCGCTGCTGTTATATGAACTCACTCCGGGAAGCGCCTGCAGCGAGTTGTATGGATTGCGTACGCCGCTCGTGCCCGAGTTGGCGGTTCCGATTCCCAGAAGGGGAAGGTTCGTCAACGTATCCATGGTTACGTTGTGAGTCATATCGCCGGTTTCGGTTTTGAGCAGGGAAGCGTCGGCCGTGACGGTAACGGATTCTGCCTGTGAGCCGACCTCGAGCGGAACGTCGATGCGCATAATTTGCGCAGCCGCCAGATCCAGGCCCGACCGCTTGTAGGTCTTAAAGCCCGTAACTGTCGCCGTCAGCTCATAAGTTCCGACGGGCAGTTGGGTAATAGTGTAGTTGCCTGTGGCGGTGGATACCGTCTTAAAAACCGCGCCAGTGGCCGTATTGCGGATTTCGATCGCGGCGTTGCCCACCACCGCGCCAGTAGGATCGGAAATTGTTCCAGTGATCGTGCCCAAGGCGCCCTGCGCAAAAATTGCAGAGGTGGACAATAAAAGACAAAGTAATAGGCAATAGAATTTCATGCGAGATTCCCCCTGCGTAGCTACGGACCCCTTAATCAAGCATATTGTACACCCAAGCCAAACTACCGCAATACTGCCATTAGGGTATAGTGGCTGACGAACCGTTACGGAAGTTTTCTTTGGTATCGCGCGTGCAGAATTTCTAGCTGAAGGGACGACCTATGCTAGACAATGCAGGAATTCACGGCGATTGGAAGGTGAAGGGCATCGTGGCATGTGCCATCTTTGTGCTCTCCGTTCCCGCGCTTGTCTATGGACAAGATCGCGACCGTGACCGAGTGAGTGAGCGTGATCGGGACAGGATTACGAGACTGGAACCGGGAACGGTTATACCAGTGCGCTCGACCGAAACTATTGACGTGGAGCGGCGTGATAACCGCATTTATCCGGGCATCGTGGACCAGGATGTTAGGGGCACAAACGGAGCTCTGGCCATCCCGCGCGGGTCGCCCGTCGAGCTTATCGTACGAGTTGCTCCCGACAACGACTTGATTTTAGATATCGAAGCAGTGAGAGTGAACGGACAACGCTACGCGCTACGGACGGATCCGAACCGTATCGAGTCGCAACGCGATAACAGCCTTTTAGGCACGATTGTCGGCGCGATCAATGGCGGGCAGGCTAGGGGCCGGGCCGTACGTGTACAACGCGATACGGTTGTCACTTTCCGACTTGACCGTCCTATAGAAATGGGAGTCGCAGACCGTGGTGTGGATCGCGATGGCCACCACTACCACGATTACTACGGTGATTACTACCGCAACCGCTAACACGACTGGCCGGTATCGCGTCAAAACGAGTTCGGACCATATTGGGGATCGCGCGCCTTTCTAAGATCAGCTCTCCCCGGACTACAATCGCAAATTCTCTTTTTTTCGGCGATCTGCTGGCAATGCATTGGCGAAGGAACTGGCAATTCGAGCACTGTCTCCGCTACCCAGGCGAAGATGACGTATATGAAAAGCCAACGCTTGACCGGCTGGGACTCTAAAAGGCCTAGCTACCGCTAATGCTCGATAACGTACCCGAACGGATGGCCGCGCGCGTCACGTTAGACTGTTAGCGTTGGCCGGCCGCCGCGCTTATGTCCCACTTCGGAATCTTTTGCCCTCCGGTCACGGGTCACGTCAATCCCTTGGCCGCGTTGGGCCGGACTCTTGCCGGTCGCGGTCATCGGGTCACTATTTTTCAAGTCGCCGATTTTGAATCCAAGGTGCGGTCGGAGGAGCTTGAATTCGTATCTCTCGGTTCTGAACATTTCCCTACAGGCAGCCTCGCACAATCGATCGAGAAGCTAGCCACCCTGAGCGGTGTGAAGGCCCTGAAGTATGCCGTGGAATGTGAGCGCCGGATGTCGCATCTGATACTCGAATTCGCACCCACGGCTATTTGCGCCGCGGGTATACACGCCCTGCTAGTCGATCAGAATGAACCAGCGGGCGCCACCGTCGCCGAACATCTGAAACTGCCTTTCGCAAGCATTTGCAGCAGTTTACCGCTGAACCGGGAGCCGCTGATTCCGCCTCCGTTCGTGGGCTGGGCGTGGCAAGATTCACAATGGGCGCGCTTGAGAAACAAGATCGGTTACGCGGTTTCGGACCATTTCATTAGTCCGATTCAGGAGATCCTCAACCAGTATCGAAGGCGCTGGAGTCTCCCGCGGCTGCGGACGCCTGATGATTCTTTTTCGCGCCTCGCACAACTTGCGCAGATGCCGAAGGAATTCGATTTTCCGAGAGACCGGCTGCCTTGCGGATTCCACTATCTCGGTCCCTGGTTTGACCATTTCTCGTCCAGAATTCCCTTCCCCTTCGAGAAATTGAATGGGAAGCCGCTGATATACGCGTCACTAGGCACGCTACAGAGTAAGGATCACCGCTATTTCGGCCTCATCGCCGAGGCCTGCAAAGGTCTGGACGCCCAACTCGTTTTATCGCTCGGTGACGTCAGCGGCATCGATGTTCCGACCTTGCCGGGCGATCCGTTGGTGGTGAACTATGCTCCGCAAAGCGAATTATTGCCTCGGGCAGCGCTCACCATCACCCACTCGGGAATGAATACGACGCAACAATCGCTATATTTCGGCGTGCCGATGGTTGGCATTCCGTTAACCCACGATCAACCGGCTATCGCGGCCCGGCTGGCCAGAACTGGCGCTGGCATTGTTATTCCACCGCGACGGCTGACTCGCGCCCGCTTGCGCGCTGCCGTGGAATCGATATTGCCGCCGAATAGCAAGCCCAGAAAACAAGCCCGGATCCTGCGGGAAGCGATCCGGCAAGCGGGGGGCTTGGAACGCGCCGCCGACATAGTGGAACAGATCGTCGCGCGTTGAAATCGAGTTAGTGCGAGGTATCGGGGCCGCCGCGAAGGCCATGAGGCCCTGCCCCGAGGACGGTCGAACAGCCCGTTGTAACCGTCGTCGATGTAGGCGCCTCGCCACTTTCGCCCTCCCGGTCTGGATCGGACAACTAAGGTGCTAATTCTAAGGTGCTAATTCGACCGGACAACCACCGTGTTACCGACAGCGGGAGATCTAGGGCATTGACAACCGATCCCCGTAAGATATAAACTTCTCCCGGTTTAGGTTTCCGGACGGGATTCCGGAGTCCGAGAGTAACTCTACGGGTTTGGGGGTATAAACACATGCGTTCTTTGTCAACCGCGCTTGTTCTTTTCGTCGTTGCTCTGACGTTGTTTGCGCAGACCGACCGCGGCACGATCACCGGCACCACTATTGATCCGGCGGGCGCGGTAGTCGCCAATGCGGCGATTGAAGCCCGCAACACAGAAACCGGAGCCGTCTACCAGGTGGCCAGCTCGGCGACTGGCAACTACACCATCCCCAACCTGCCCACGGGCACATATCAGATTTCCGTCACCGTCCCGGGATTTAAGAAATTCGTCCGCACGGGGCTGCTCATTCAGGCGGCGCAAACGATTCGCGTCGATGTTGCAATGGAAGTGGGCAGCGCAACCGAGTCGGTCACCGTGACCGAGGCGGCGCCTTTGCTCAAAACCGAAAGCGGCGAGCTGAGTAACACGGTCGCCGTCAAGACCATGGACTCACTGCCACTTCTGTCGGTCGGCTCGAACTCTTCTGGTATTCGGAACCCGTTCAACCTGGTCGCGCTGCTGCCCGGGGCGTTTTACCAGCCGAATCCGTCATTCACGGGACCAACCGTGCGTATCAACGGCGGAGTCTCCGGATCGGAAAAGGTCCTGATCGACGGCATGGACGGGACCAACATTCTGGGCCAGGGCGCGAATCAGCAGGCTCAGCCCGGGATGGATTCCATTCAGGACTGGACCGTTCAGACCAGCAATTACTCGGCGGAATTCGGCCAGGCCGGCAGCGCCGTGATGAACGTCACCATGAAATCGGGCACCAATCAGTATCACGGCAGCCTGTACGAGTACTATCAAAACGACATCCTGAATGCAGCTCAGCCATTCACAGTTCAAACAGGAAGCCCGAATGAGCACAACCGCCCCACGGTGCGGCGAAACGATTATGGCTTGACCTTGGGAGGTCCGGTGGCCATTCCGAAGGTGTATAACGGCCGCGACAAGACATTTTTCTTTTTTAGCTGGGAGCAATTCCTGCAGAACCAGAACTTCTTGCCGGGCACGTTCACCGTCCCCACAGCGGCGTATCGCAACGGCGACTTCAGCGCCGCGATTACGGCGGCAGGCAATAAGAACCTGGGAACAGATCCTGCCGGCCGCCCAATCATTGCCAACACCATTTACGATCCGCTCACGCGGCACGTCGTGAATGGCCAGATCGTCACCGATCCATTCACCGGCAACATCATCCCGCGGGACCGGTTCGATCCCGTTGCCCTAAAGATCCAGAACCTGATTCCTCTGCCTCTGTGCACGGCGGGACCGCCTTGCAGCACCGGAGGAATCGTGCAGAATTTCCAGAATTCCGAACTGGTTCACCGGGACACCGAGACTCCTTCCCTCAAGCTGGATCATTCATTCGGAGCCAAGGACAAGCTGTCCTTCTTCTGGGGCCGCACCATGACCTACACCCTGACGGGGTATGGAGAAGATGGCGCCCCTCAGCCGATCTCCGGCACGTTCGGCGGCGGCATCTTTTCGCATCGTGAGCGCTTGAACTACGACCACACCATCTCGCCCACTCTGCTGCTGCACTTGGGTGCGGGCTATGACCAGAACTATTTAGGGCGGCCCTCCGTGACACCGGATTACGACCCTTGCGCGGGCATAGGGTTGTGCAGCCCGGCGTTCCAGCGCCCGGCCACGTTCCCTCTCCTGACCGGCCTTAACGATACGGTCGCCGGCGGAACCAGCATCGGCGGACCTCCGGGTCGCGCGGATAACGCCTACAGCATCGTCGACACCATTGCGAGTTTGACCTGGGTCAAAGGCAACCACACTTTCAAGTTCGGCGGAAACGGGGAGTTTATGGGGAGCTTCACGAACACCGTCAGCAACCTCTCCGGCACCTACGGCTTCAGCCCCGGGCAGACTGCGATGCCTTACGCGGTAACCACATCGACCGGCGTCAGTACCGCCTCGTTCGGCCCAAACCACATTGGCCTCCCTTATGCCAGTTTCCTGTTAGGTGCGGTGGATAACGCCGAGGTCGATCCCCCCTCCAAGGTTCGCTTTGGAAAACAGCAGTGGGGATTCTATGCGCAGGACAGTTGGAAGGTGACGCGCAAGCTCACGCTGGACCTTGGCTTGCGGTATGACTACTCGACCTGGTACCAGGAACAGTACGGCCGTTCTCCCAACTTCTCACCCACCCTGGCGAATCCGGCTGCCGGAGGCCATCCTGGCGCGGTCACTTACCAGGCCACTTGCAACTGCAACTTCGCGAACAACTATCCCTGGGGATTCGGGCCGCGCATCGGCTTCGCGTATCAGGTTCTGCCCAAAACCGTACTCCGCGGCGGCTTCGGCGTTGAATACACGAGTACGGGAGTCGCCCAGGTTTTTGGCGCGGCCAGCGGAAATGCCTCGGCCAGCAATCGTTTCCCCGCATCCAATCCCGGCGCGGCGCTCATGACCCTGGGTCAGGGTGTGACCGTCAACGGATCTCCGCTAACCGCAGCGCAGGTCGCATGGCCCAACTATAACTCCGGCTTCTACCCGATCGGCGGAGTGGTCCCGGGCCCCGCCCCCCAGTATTACGATCAGAACGCGGGAAGACCGGCCCGTCAGTATCAATACAGCTTGAGTGTGCAGCGCGAAGTCGCCCGGGACCTCGTGGTGCAGGCTTCCTACATCGGCAACCGCGGAATCTGGTGGCCTACTTACTTGGGGTCGCCGCTGAACAACTACAATTACCTGAGCACGGATATCTTGAGCAAAAACGGGCTCAGCCTGAACAATCCGGCCGACCTCGCGATACTGTTATCGCCGCTGAATCAGCCGGGCGCTAAACAATTCGAGAATCGGGTTCCCTTCGCGGGCTTCCCGCTGACCAGCACAGTGGCTCAATCCTTGCGGCCGTTCCCGCAATTCACCACCATGAGTCTGGTAAACGCGCCCTTGGGCGATACTTGGTATAACTCGCTGCAGGTGACTGCGAACAAGCGGTTTTCTCGAGGGTTGCAAGTCGATTTCGCTTTTACCTGGTCCAAGTCGATGGACACGTTCCAAGGAACTCCCGACGTACAGAACCGCGGCTTAGCGAAAGGACTTTCGAATTTGGACCAGCCTCTGGCGACCCGCCTCGGCGTGACTTATACCGTGCCCAAGTTCGGACCCAAAGCCGTGTCGTTTGTTGCCCGCGACTGGATGTTCAACGGATTCATCTATTACGCGAGTGGGACGCCGCTTGCGGCGCCCACGGCAAACACCACGGGGTATGCCGCCTTTGGCCCCGGCTTATCGCAGGCCACCATCGACGCAGTCACCTTCCAGTCAGCCGGCCACCAGGTCCGGACAGGCCAGCCTCTCTACCTGAAGGATCTCAACTGCCACTGCTTCGATCCGAATAACACCTTCGTGCTGAATCCGGCGGCGTGGACCAATCCCGCCCCTGGTCAGTTCGGCAACCAAACCTACTATGGCGATTTCCGGGGTGAGCGCCGACCCACCGAGAACTTCGCTTTTGGGCGGCAATTCCGCGTCCGCGAACGCATGGCCCTGAACATCCGTGCGGAGTTCACCAATATATTCAATCGAGCGTATTACAACAACCCGAGTCTGGTGAATCCGCAAACGGCGCCGGTCTGCAAGCTCCCGACGGGTGGGAACGGCTCCTGCTCGCAGCCTGGCTTGCCGATCGTTTCAGGTTTTGGATCCATAAACGTGGCCACCACGGCCTACCCGCCGCGGACGGGCCAGCTCGTCGCGCAATTCACGTTCTGAGGGAGTCACCCGTTTTGTATCGCACGCTTCAGCCCGCCGGTGGCGGGTATGGCGGATAAACGTCGCTTGGCGAATATGCTGATTTCACTTGCGAACGCGTCAATGCGATCGTCAGGATCTTCACTTCGTAAACCTCACTCCAAGGGCAACGGCTCGCCCGCTTTTCGCACGAGGACGCGAACCGCCTGCCCTTTGGATTGAAGAGTGACTCCGCGGAATTGTGCTTCGCTGATCATCGCCCCAGTCGGGTCCCGAGGGTTGATGATGGTAACCGGGCGCGCATGAAGCGCCACAATACCGACCCCGCCCGTCGCCGCACGATCAAGTAAAGCGGCAAAGACGTGTGGCGCTTCTGGACAGTCCAGGCCGCGGGCGAAGCGGGCTCTGAAACCTGGAAGGGAAAGGGCATCAAGCACCCGTCTGCGGTTGCATGGTTTACCGGCAGCTACGATCCGGAGCTCGGGTTGATCGGAAAGCTCAAGTGGCACTACCGATTCACTCCGCACGACGTGTTCGATTGGGACGCGACCGAGCCGCCTGTTTTGGCGGACATGGAACGGCAAGGCCAACCTCGAAAGCCTCTGCTGCAGGCCAACCGCAACGGTTTCTTTTACGTTTTGGAGCGCACGAATGGAAAACTTCTGCTGCCAAGGAAATTGGGCTGACGAGTAATCCACCGCCGGTTACCTCCGACTGGTTCACCAAGGTTTGTCCGGCTCAGGCGGGCGGTACGAATTGGTATTCGACGGTACGGGATGCCAGCAGTGCGTCAGCGTCGCGGCGGGAGGAAGTATTCTCACCTTTGCGCTCGGCGAGTACAAAAACTGCACTGTTCCTCGCTATCGGCTTTCTTACTGTCCCGCAGATGGTTCGAATATTTTGTCATACGCGGAGAGGTGCAGAAACGCTGCCTTATATGCAGCGGATCTTGTGAATCTGCATTTAATACTGGGTCAGCTCCCCCTAACCTCCTGAAGCACATGGGATGAGGTATTGGCTAAATACTTGCTGTGACTTCAGCTACGCAAGGTTGGTAGAACTATCTTGCGTCGTGGAGGACAATGAAAGATGAAACAGTTAGTAGTACTGGGACCTGTATTTGCAGTGGCGCTGGGTCTAGCTCCAGCGGCACATGCCAGTCTAATACTGCAAGGCCTGACTCCCATATCGGGGGCGGGGATTGGCAGTGAACCGACAATTCTAACGATCCAGAGCTCGGGTGCAGCGACCACCGAGACGGGATGTGTCGGGTTTAACAATCTTCTGGGAAGTGCTATGAACGCCGGTGGTACTTGCACGGGAAGCAGTGGCGATGTCAAAACTGGGGCATCCCAGACGTCAACTGCAACTTTATCGGCGATCGGCAATGGGGCAGTGACTGCCAGCACCTTTTCGGTGATTTTTAACGCCGATGAGCCGGCCGGTGGAGGCATCACGCTGTCCGGGCTGAATGTGGCGTTCTATAGCCCCACGGGGACTCTACTCTTCCAAAGCGGAGGCGTGAGCTGTACGGCTGCGGGCTTAACGAACTGCGCATTCCCGACGACCATCAGCGGCGTCGGCGGAGCGGGTTACCAGTTCAAACTCGACAGTGCACAAGCTACGGCTGCTGCGACGGCGGGTGCATTTAACAACCCGAATAACATCGTCGGTCTCAGCGCTTCGGCTTCGAGTGCCACAGGAGGACCGGAGACTTTCTTCCTGGCTCAGGTTAGCCCCAGTAACACGACTGTTCCGGAACCGACCACCATGCTGCTTATGGGAGTTGGCTTGATCGGACTGGCGTTCGCGCGGAAAGCCGTTCGTTCTTAACGATAACAACAAACCGTTCGTGATCCAAGGCCTCGCGCTCGTTCGGCGGGGCCTTTCTTATTGTTAGCGACGCATGTTCTGAATCGTGTTTTTAACTTCAGTTTACAAAGTCTCCTGGACTTCTAAATCGCTGCTGATGACCCCAGAGCGGGTTCGCCCACATCCAAAATCACTTCGCGTTCGGGCGTCTCGGACTGCCTAGATGGATGGGAAAGAGGGACGTTTCTGAAGGAACCACTTACGTGGACACGCAATTGCACAGTACTGGATGTTATGGCGCATTGCTACCAGTGTGGTATCCAAACTAGTCTGTATCAAAATGGCTCCGCTGTCTGCGCTGCATGCAGCGAAAAGGTTTCCGGGGAGAGAACAATCTCGGAATTGAATGCCCGATTAAACGCTGCGCGGGACGAATACCGGCGTGCAATGGGTGCTCGGCGCGAAGCGTTCGAGTTCAAACGAACTCTTGATCATCCTGACGGCAGCATGGCTATGCAGAACGCGAATTTTCAAGTAGAACTGACCTCAACGAAATTCCGAGAGGCCCTCCGGGAGTTCGTTACGGCTTTGGCGCGCCCGACCTTGTAGACCGTAACTGTTTTTGCCAATGACGATGACAAAAGCAAAGGCTCGATCTGCCCCTTTTAATCTGCCGCCGATTGGTCAAAGACGCTGCTAGACGGTCCGCGACGGCCGCCGTCGCCTTCAACGACCCATTTCCCCGCCCGAAACGGATTTGCTTACCGCTTCGCTAGAAGCTTAGACTACTGGAAGAGACTTTCCTCTGAGGAAACTGGAACGGTTTCGTCGGTCGGGCATGATCCTCTATCGCCACGTCGCGCATGCACTCGTTTTATGCCCGTGCGAGTGACTGATGTTGGCATGATACCCCTACAAGAAAACGCACTTCTGCGCTTACTGCAGCTGGCAGACTCCGCGCTCCCAATCGGCGGTACTGCGCACTCGTTTGGGCTCGAAACTATCGCCGATGAAGGGACGCTGGCGCCGGACAAGATCGAAACCTTTCTATGCGATTATCTGCAAGAAGGCGGAGCGCTGGAAGGCGGGTTCGTACGCCAGGCATTTACAGTTGCCGATTTGCAGGGGTTAAGCCACGAACTGAGCGCGCGCAAGCTGGCCCGGGAATCGCGGGAAGCAAGCCTGAAACTCGGGCGGAGATTCGCCGAGCTGGTGAACGGGATGATGGATGAAGCAGTGCTCGAACCGGGGCTCCATTACTGCGTGGCGTTCGGCGCCGCCGGAGCTGCCTTGGGCATTCCGGTGAATGCCGTGGTGCTGGCGTACTTAAATCAGTCCATCGCCGGGCTGGTTTCCGCGTGTCAGCGGCTCATGCCTGTAGGCCAGGCGGCCGCGAGCAGGATATTGTGGAATCTCAAACCAGCAATCGCCCGCATGGCTCTTTCCGAAGGGGCTTCGGGATCTGAGGAGGCCCTGTGTTTCAGTCCGTACCTGGAGCTGGCATCGATGCGGCACGGGTCGCTCGAGACACGCCTGTTCATCAGTTAAGCCTGTGTTTCGAGCGAGAACGGTTCCGGGTGATGCGGCAGGATCCTCCATGGAAGGTCGTGCGTGCCTTCGGATCGCTGGTGCATCTGAACAACGTCTCGGGAGGCGTGTTGGCCGGGGATCGACTGGGGCTGGACGTCGAAGTCCAGGCCGGTGCGGCCGCACAAATTACGACAACGGGAGCCACTCGCTTGTACCGGCATCGCGCAGGAGCCGCGGACTCCGAACAGCGTGCGAAGTTTTTGGTGCGCGATGGGGCTCTGCTCGAGTATCTTCCGGACGCCATAATTCCTTATGCGGGATCGCGCCATATGCAGCGGACCGAAATCCGGCTAGGTCGCGAGTCGACGCTGTTTTGGTGGGAAGTCCTGGCTCCTGGGAGGCTGGCCGCCGGCGAACGGTTCGCGTTCGAGAGACTGGGGGTACACACCGAAGTCTATGCCGGTGCGCGGCCCGTGCTGCGGGAAAACTATCTGCTGGAGCCCAAAAAAAAACAATTGGCCGCGACTGCGCGGATGTTCGCATACTCGCACACTACCAGCCTGTGCGTGGTTCAGGAAGGTCGCCCGCCCGTGTTTTGGCGCCTGCTGGAGGACCACTTGAATGAAATAGCTCGCTGGCGAACCCGGCACGGGCACATGGTCTGGGGAGCCAGCATGCTTGCGTCGGACGGAGTCATCGTGCGGGGATTGAGCATGAGTGGTTGCTTCCTTCATGAGACGCTCGTTCAATTTTGGAGAACCGCTCGGTTGGCGACTATCGGCAAGGATGCAGTACCGCCGAGAAAGATCTACTAATGCACCTAACACTACGCGAGCAAGAGCGACTCATGATTTTCGTCGCCGCCGATGTAGCTCGCAAAAGACGGGATCGAGGCTTGAAACTGAATTATCCAGAGGCGGTAGCCATTATCACGGCGGACATCCTGGAATGGGCGAGGGACGGCAAAACCGTGGCCGAAATCATGACGCTGGGAGCCAGCATCTTGAGCGCGGGCGACGTGATGGAAGGGATCGCGGCAATGATCCACGAAGTCCAGGTGGAAGCGACTTTTCCAGACGGGACTAAGTTAGTTACTGTGCACGACCCAATCCAATGAGTCCACATTCATGAAACCAGGCGAATATCTTCTTGAAACCGCGCCGCTCGAGGCCAATGTGGGGCGGAAGACTGCGAAGCTTGTCGTGCGGCACACTGGCGACCGGCCTGTCCAGGTCGGCAGCCACTATCACTTTTTCGAGGTCAACAACGCGCTGGATTTCGATCGGAAGGGCGCTCGCGGGATGCACCTGAACATTCCCGCTGGTACTTCGGTGAGGTTTGAGCCCGGCGAAGAGAAGGAGGTTCGCTTGGTGGAATTCGCAGGCGAACGGTTGGTGCTGGGCCACCAAGGCAAGGGAAACAGATGAGCCTCTCGATTCCAAGGAAGACTTACGCGGACTTGTATGGGCCGACCAAGGGCGATCGGGTGCGGCTGGCCGATACGGAACTGATCATTGAGGTTGAGAAGGATTTCGCGGCATACGGGGACGAGATCACCTTCGGCGGCGGTAAGGTTATTCGCGACGGCATGGGTCAGAGTTCGCGAGCTACCCGTGCTCAAGGCGCGTTGGATCTGGTGGTCACAAATGCCCTGATCATCGACCATTGGGGAATTGTGAAGGCCGACATCGGAATCCGCGACGGGCGCATCGTCAAGGTGGGTAAGGCGGGCAATCCCGACACGATGCAGGGTGTCGATCCGGAACTTGTAGTGGGCGCTTCGACCGAGGTCATTGCGGGCGAGAACATGATCGTCACCGCGGGCGGCATCGACAGCCATATCCATTTCATTTCCCCGCAGCAAATTTATGAGGCACTCTCAAATGGCATCACGACGATGATCGGAGGCGGCACTGGACCTGCTACCGGAACCGCCGCCACCACCTGCACGCCCGGCGCATGGAACCTGGCGCGGATGCTCGAGGCCGCTGATGCGTGGCCGATGAACTTCGGGTTTCTGGGAAAGGGCAATGCGGGCACTACCGAACCATTGGTCGAACAGGTGCGCGCGGGAGCATGCGGCCTGAAGCTACATGAGGATTGGGGCACGACTCCGGCCGCTATCGACGCCTGCCTGCGGGTGGCCGACGACATGGATGTGCAGGTGGCCATCCACACCGACACGATCAACGAGGCTGGCTTTGTCGAGGACACCATCGCGGCCATCGCGGGTCGTGTTATTCACACCTATCACACGGAGGGAGCCGGCGGCGGCCACGCTCCCGATATCATCCGCATCGCAGCGCTACCGAACATTCTGCCGTCGTCGACGAATCCGACGCGGCCTTACACCGTGAACACCATTGCCGAGCATCTGGACATGCTGATGGTGTGCCACCACCTGAATCCGCTGGTGCCTGAAGATGTGGCCTTCGCGGAGAGCCGCATTCGTCCCGAGACCATCGCGGCGGAGGATATCCTGCACGACTTGGGCGTATTCAGCATGATATCGAGCGATTCGCAGGCCATGGGCAGGATAGGCGAAGTGGTCACCCGCACCTGGCAGACGGCCCATAAGATGAAGACGCAGCGCGGAGCTCTTTCTGAAGATTCGTCGCGCAGCGACAATTTTCGTGTCCGGCGTTACGTCGCCAAGTACACCATCAACCCGGCAGTGACGCACGGGATCGCGCACGAGGTGGGATCGATTGAGCCGGGCAAGCTTGCGGATCTGGTGGTCTGGAAACCTGCGATGTTCGGCGTGAAGCCGGAAATGGTGATCAAAGGCGGGTTCATCGCGTGGAGCGTGATGGGCGACGCCAATGCGTCCATACCTACGCCGCAACCGGTGATCTATCGGCCGATGTTTGGATCGTTCGGCGGGGCGACGGCGTCCACGTCGGCGACCTTCATATCACAAGCGGCGCTTGCCTCCGGGATCGCGGGCAAATTTCATAAGCGCGCGGTGGCGGTAAAGAATTGCCGATCCATCGGCAAACGCGACATGATCCACAATGCGGCTACGCCTAACATCGAGGTCGATCCGGAGACTTATGAGGTTCGGGCGGACGGGCAGTTGTTGACCTGCGAACCGGCAGAGGTCCTGCCGCTGGCGCAGCGATACTTTTTGTTTTGAGGAGAACAGAACAATGCGGGCATTTCGAGTAGGAATCGCGGGTCCGGTGGGCTGCGGCAAAACCGCCCTGGTGGATCGCTTAAGCAAGAAGCTTTGGCCTTCTGTGAATATGGGCGTCGTCACTAACGACATCTACACAAAAGAAGATGCCGAGTTCCTGATCCGCCAAGGTACGCTGCCTCCTGACCGCGTCCTTGGTGTCGAGACGGGAGGTTGCCCTCACGCGGCGATTCGCGAAGATGCTTCCATGAACCTGGAGGCGATCGCCGAACTGGAATTGCTGCACCCTGGGATGGAGCTGATCTTCGTTGAAAGCGGCGGCGATAACCTGGCGGCGGCCTTTAGCCCCGAGTTGGTGGACGCCTTTATCTATGTGATCGACGTGTCTGGCGGCGATAAGATCCCGCGCAAGGGCGGACCCGGAATCAAGCGCAGCGGGTTGCTGGTGATTAATAAGATCGATCTGGCGCCGCATGTGGGGGCGTCTCTCGAAGTCATGGATCGCGACGCGCGACGACAGCGGGGCGAGCGTCCCTTCGTGTTCACGAACCTGATGAGCGGCGTAGGGCTGGACGACGTCATCGCCTGGCTGGAGCATCAGAGAGCCCACGGTCTAACGGCTTCGGGACGGCCGCCCATTATCCCCCACAGTCATAGTCATGATGAAGACGACCATCACCATGACCATCATCACCACTAAACGCTGAGATGAGCCTTCACCACTTCATCCGTCAGGTCGCCAATGGGACCCGCGGCGACACGCCGGCCTTTGTCCAGAATGAAGCAGCGCGACTCGAAAGGCGAACCGGATGTATGGTTCGCCGCGAATTGCAAGGGAAAAGAGAAGAGATGCTGGGCATTCGCGGGCGAATGAATGTAGTTAGCTTCCCCCTCGAGGCTGTCGGCCGGCGGGGAGGGCCTCACTGTTCACCGTGCCCTCGGCGATCTCGGTCAGCTTCTGATCAGCTCTCGTCAGAGAATTTCGCGCCGCGCAGCAGCAGGGTCAAACAACGCGAATGTCGTCAGGAAAGGCAAGACGACTTAACTCGTTCCTTCGCATCACAAAGTTAGCGACTGATTACAGGCAGACATTACTAGGGCTGCCCCTAGCGTTATGCTCCGACCTTATCGATCCGCGAGTACGAGAAAGTCCAATGCCCAGCAACTTGAGGTGCAGCTTTTTCGTAGTGAGCGAACATATTGTATTTCTCATCTTGGATAGATCCGCGGAAGTGCCCTCATGTAATCGGTAGTTAGAATCCTTCGAAACGGCCCGCGATTTGCTTAAAAGGGGGCTTGGAGTGCCCAGCGACTTGCGTAGCGCGAGGGCTTTCTTGGCGTCGATACTTGGCTCGAAAGGAGACCATGACAAGCGAAGAGTTCGGGAATATGTACCAGCTGACTCATATGCGCACCGTAAGATTTCTGCTGTCGAAAGGTGCCTCGCCGATCATAGCTGCTGATATTGCGCAATCCGCTTGGCTGCGGGGCTGGGAAAGGCTATGTCAGCTCCGCGAAAACGGAAGCGGGCCTGCATTCCCTAAACGATGAACACGACGGCCATAGCCACAATGACCGCGGCCCGCAGCGACCAGGAGGCAGCCGCATTAGCAGCCGCCATCCAACAGCTTAGCCAACTGGGCTTGCCGATTTTCGCGGCGGACGCTGGTTCGATTGCGGCATTCACAGATCGCGTTCGCCAGATATCGCAGCTAGAACTCTGGCAGGAGGGCACAACTCTTGTCCAGCAGATCAAAGCGTGCTTTCGGCGTGTCCTCAAAACGGATCATCGTGTGGTCCTATACACCGAACCAGATAAAAGGGAGTTCTTCGAGTCTGGCGTCACCTCCTTCTTGGAAGAGACACGTGGCTGCCAAGCTGCGTCAGCGTGTATCGCCGCGCGTGATCCAGAAAGCTTCGCCACGTTTCCTCCAATTCAACGGTCCGCTGAACGAGCATTAAACGATGTAGCAAGCAACATTATAGGATTCACTACGGACATGCTTTATGGTCCGCTGGTGCTCGACCTCGAACTTGCCGCCACTTATCTCGATCAAGTCCCAGACGACTTGGGATGGGGTTGGCGGACTTACGTGATAGCACGGTGTGTTTTGGCGGGCAAGCAGGTCGCAAGCGTCGCAGGACCGTTTTGCTGTCCACTTGAACAGCGGACAGAAAACAGCAGAGATCGCGCGTATCGGCTTACGCAGCTGAAACAGAATGTCGAAGGCCTGCGCCTGGCCCTTGAGCACTCTCAATCGGCGTTTTCAGCGAGTCCAACCAAGAACCAATGAACATCCCGCGCTCCGATTTTGGTGCAACGCTCGATGGTACTCGTGTTTCGCTGTTCACGCTGAAAAACCATAACGGCCTAGCGGCACGGATCAGTACCTACGGGGGTATTCTCGTGTCATTAAAGACGCCGGATCGTGACGGCAAGCTAGCCGATATTGCTCTGGGGTTCGATTCCGTTCACGGCTATATCGCCAATCCGGGACCTTACTTTGGAGCCTTAATTGGAAGGTACGCGAATCGGATCAGCCAAGCGAGGTTCACTTTACGAGGAGTCGAGTACAGGCTCGATAAGAACGATGGTCCGAATACGCTGCACGGAGGCGCAACCGGATTCGATAGACGAATTTGGACCGCACAACCGCTGCCGGATGGCGACCTGGAACTAAGCTATCGGAGTAAAGATGGGGAATGCGGATTCCCGGGCGATTTACGGGTCGTGGCGACCTACAGTCTGACTGAACAAAACGAGTTGAGCATTCGCTACGAAGCCACGACTGACAAGGAGACGGTGGTAAACCTTACCAGCCACGTGTACTTCAATTTGAGGACCGGTGGTTCGGACAACATCCTGGGTCATGAGCTTACGATAGATGCCGACTACTTTACGCCCGTCAATGAAGACCTAATTCCGACCGGAGAATATCGCGCGGTTGAAGGAACGCCTTTTGACTTTCGGAAGTCAACGCCAATCGGAGCGCGGATAGACGAAGACGAGGACCAGATCAAACGCGGGCACGGATACGATCACAATTGGATTCTTAATCGCACCGGCGCTGGGCTCTCAATGGCTGCAAGAGTGGAGGAGCCCGGTACCGGGCGCGTTTTAGAGGTGCACACAACCGAGCCGGGTCTTCAGTTCTATAGCGGTAACTTTCTCGATGGCACGATCAGGGGCAAAGGCGGTGTGGTCTATGGTCACCGGGCCGGCTTCTGTCTTGAAACGCAACACTTCCCAGATTCCCCCAACAAGCCGCAGTTTCCTTCGACGCTTCTACAGCCCGGTCGGCAATTCGAAAGTCTTACTGTCTTTCGTTTTTTGCACTCATAAAGAGCGTGTTCGCCACACTAACTCGTCAGCTGCATCTTCACCAGTTCACGCAACCGGATTGCATTGTGAGCGGCGTAACCAGCTTGGTCATTATCGAAGTAAACGTATATCGCACGTAGTTCTGTTCTCCATTCCTTGATCCTAGACGCCCACTTGTTGAGCGCATCCTCCGTGTAACTCCCCTGATACCTATTGCCGGGGCCGTGCAGACGAACGTATGTAAAATTTGTGGTGATTTCGATCGGAGATTGATATCCGGCCAAGTCAAACGGACAGTAAGCCGCTCTGTGCCTTCGGAGGAGCTGAAATATTTCACGATTGCTCCAGCTGGGGTCGCGAAACTCGAACGCATATCGATGCGCCCGTGGAAGCGCCTCCAGAAAGTCGTCAAGCCTCTGGATATTCATTTCAAAGTGCGGCGGAAGTTGAAACAGTATTGGGCCGAGCTTCGCCTTAAACAAATCGATCCGCGAGAAGAACTTTTCGAGACCTGCCGCGGGATCCTTCAGCTTCTTCATGTGCGTGAGAAAACGGCTGCCTTTTACGGCGAAGCGAAATTGCGCGGGCGTTGACGATCGCCAGGTTTCAACCGCCTCTTCTGAAGGAAGCCGGTAGAAGCTGTTGTTGATTTCGACTGTGTCGAAGTGCTGTTGGTACCAGGAAAGCATCTTGGAAGCAGGCCAGCGAGGTGGGTACACTGCGCCGACCCAGTGCTTGTAATGCCATCCCGAGGTGCCGATTCTAATCTCAGCCACCGTTTGAGGCTCCAGTCGCTTCACGCAACCTTGCGGCGGCCATCTCCGGGGTGATATCCCGCTGAGGGCCCGCCAGAAGCTCGAAGCCCACCATGAACTTCCTGATGGTCGCCGAACGCAACAGAGGTGGATAAAAATGCGCGTGAAAGTGCCACGCCGAAGTGGGCGCAGCAGATTCTTCCGGCTGCTCATGAAAGCCCATGGTGTAGGGGAAAGGGGTTTCGAACAGCGCATCATAGCGGCGAGTTACATTCCGAAGGATTTCGCCCAGATTCTCTCTCTCCGCTTCGGTTGTATCTTCGAGCCGCGCGCAATGTCGCTTCACTAGAATGATGATTTCGAACGGCCATATTGCCCAAAAAGGAACCAGCGCCAGGAACGATTCGTTTTCGCAGACGACGCGTTCTCCATGTGCCTCCAAGCGTGTGTAATCGCATAGTAAGCAAGTGGAGTGGACCCGACTGTAATCTTCCTGCCGGTGGTCTTCCGTTGAAACTTCGTTCGGTGTGTTCTCTACGGCCCATATCTGGCAATGTGGATGAGGATTGCTCGCGCCCATAAGCTCGCCGCGGTTTTCGAAGATCTGGACGCATTTGACGAAGGGAAGGCTCCGCAGCGAAATCGACTCGGCGCGCATTGTTTCGACCACTGCTTTCAGAGCACTTAACTCCATCAAAGGGATGCCCAAATCGTGCCTGGGCGTGAAACACATCACACGGCATACACCGCGTTCAGGCGCAGCTACCAGAAGATCCCGTTCGTTAAGTGAGCCGCCCTGCGACGATCTCACCAGCGCAGGGAAATCGTTATCGAAAACGAAAGTAGATGCGTATTCAGGGTTCCGGATTCCCCCCACGCGTTCATTGCCGGGGCAGAGATAACACGTGGGATCGTAGGGAACACTGCCGCGGGATGCCACCCTCTCTACTTTGCCCTGCCATGGACGTTGGGCCCGCTGCGGCGAAACCAGAACCCATGCTCCCGTGAGAGGATTTAGCCTGCGATGCGGCCGCTCCATCCATTCGAGCATTCATCCTCCCTGAGTGGCTCCGATTGTCAAGGGACCGGCTCCGTCGCTTGTAGAACACTCGTAGATCTCGCAATCGATCCCGGTGCGACATCGGTATCCCGCCTCAACGGTGCGGCGAAAGTTCTCACTGGCCGAGGTGCGCGCCAGTGCCAGCACGCAGCCCCCAAATCCTCCACCCATCATGCGGGCGCCATATACGCCATTTACGCCAAGTGCCAGCTCGCACATCAAATCCAGTTCAGGACAGCTCACTTCATAATCGAGCCGAAGGCTTTGATGAGACGCTTGCATCAGTGCGCCGAAGGTCCGTGGATCGCCCGACTCCAGGGCCTGCGTGGCGAGCAGAACACGGCAATTCTCCTCAATTACGTGCCGGCATCGTCGATGGATCACTGGATCAAGCTCCGCGCTGAACCGCGCTAACTGCTCTTGGGTCACGTCCCGCAATGCATGAATACCTGGGAGGAAACGTGAGAGTACAGCCACGCCTTCCTCGCATTGTTGCCGGCGCGCATTGTATTCGCCCGCAGCCAGCTCGTGTCGAACCATAGTGTTGCAAACCATAAGTGTGATGTCGCGAGGAATAGCAACGTAACGAACTTCAAGCGAGCGACAATCGAGTAGCAGTGCATGGCCGCTCCGGCCATTGCATGATGCAAATTGGTCCATAATGCCCGATCGAATTCCGATGAACTCGTTTTCCGCGCGATGGCAGACTTTGGCAATTTCGGCGGGACCAAGCGTGACGCCTGCATTCGACAACAAGGCTAGAGCCGCGGCCACCTCGAGCGCAGCAGAGGAACTCAGTCCAGCTCCAGGCGGGATGTCGCTGTCAATAAAGAGTCTTGCGCCCTTCAGCCTTACGCCCTGATGCTCCAGCGACCAGGCGGTGCCTCGAACATAGTCGCTCCAATCGTTACGTGGCGCTGGTTGCGGATCATCCAGATCAAATTCCGTCCTGTCATATGCGGCTGATTCCACAATTACTTGGCGGCCCGCAACCGGTGTTATTGCCGCTCTTGTTTGAAGCTGAATCGCTGCGGGGAGAACAAAACCGTCGTTATAGTCGGTATGCTCCCCAATGAGGTTAACCCGGCCCGGCGCCTGAAATACGTTGGGTACAGATCCCCAGAGTCGTTGTAAGCGGTTACAAAGATCTGCTAATTCAAACACGCCGCGCTAAGACCAACTTACCCTATTGTTGCTGGATTGCAAAGGGTTTGTGGTTTTCCACCGCGAAACATAGCGCCTCACGGCGACTCTAACGGATAAGAGTAGTGCGTTCTGGTAACGGGAGTGAAACTGGCCGTCGCGTGAGGCAAGGAAAGCTGTGCGTCCACTTTTTAACAGTTTTTGGCAGGCAGGTTTTGAGTGCTCTACACATGTGCTCAAAAACGGCAAAAGATTGGACCTTGTTTCTTCTACTCGTCATGACGTGCTCGTCGACCGCGACTTCGCCAGGCTGAAGGATGTTGGCATTCTCACCGCGCGCGAAGGGCTGCGCTGGCATCTTATTGAAACGGCACCGCGGCAATATGATTTTTCATCGGCCCTCGCCATTTTAAGAGCAGCCCAGCAACAAGGGATTCAGATCATCTGGGATTTGCTACATTTCGGATGGCCCAGCTACCTAGACATTTTCGGTCCGACTTGGATCGACGCGTTCGGTGCGTTCGCCTCAGCGTTTGGGCGCGTGCTGGCGAAGGAGATGTCTGGAGCCGCCTTTGTGGCGCCGATCAATGAAATATCTTTCCTGGCATGGGCCGGAGGCGATACCGCGTACCTCAATCCGTTCGCGACCGGACGCGGCGCCGACTTGAAAAGGCAGCTTGTGCGAGGGGCGATAAAGGCCTCAGAGGCCGTGCGAGCCGAAATGTCCACCATTCGCTTGGTATCGCCCGAGCCTGTGATCCACATCGTGGGCGATCCAGCTCGTCCAGACGATGTGCGCCAAGCGGCGGAATATCGCTCCTCAATGTTCGAGGCATGGGACATGCTCACCGGGCGGGCACAACCGGAACTCGGCGGCAAACCATCATATATCGACGTAGTCGGCGTCAACTACTACGATCGCAATCAATGGTGGAATCATGGAAATACCATCTGGCGCGATGAGCCGGAGTACAGGCCCTTTCGCGAGATATTAGCCGAAGTTTACCAGCGCTATCAACGTCCGCTGTTCGTCTCTGAAACGGGAACCGAAAATGAGGGTCGGCCAGACTGGCTAGCTTATATTGCGGACGAAGTGCGCGCAGTCGCCGCGTCCGGCGTGCCCGTCGAGGGTATTTGTCTTTATCCCATCCTCAATCATCCCGGCTGGGATGACGATCGGCATTGCTACAACGGACTCTGGGATTATCCACAGCCCGATGGTAGCCGCCAGATTTATCAGCCGCTAGCCGATGAGCTTGAGCGGCAAAAACAGTTAGAAAGAAAACAACATGACACAACTTCATCTTCCGCCAGGTTATCCCGATTTGATGTGCCTCTCCCACCTGCGATGGAATTTCGTATTTCAACGGCCCCAACACTTGATGAGCAGATTCGCCCGGGACCGGCGCGTATATTTTGTCGAGGAACCGGTTTTTGATTCGAATGAACCCGTTCTGAAAACTACCATCTGTCCTCAAACCGGCGTGCACGTGCTGACGCCCCATCTGCCGGTGGATGGAGATCGAAATAAAGCACTCGAGGGGTTGCTCGCCGATTTTGTCGCGCTTCATAAGATTCACAAACCGATCCTCTGGTTCTACACGCCGATGGCGCTTGAATTCGTCCCTAACGGCATCGCTCCTTCTGCCGTCGTCTACGACTGCATGGATGAGCTATCAATGTTTCAAGGCGCTCCTAAACAGCTTCGAGCTCTTGAGGAGCACCTTCTGCGGACGGCCGACCTTGTGTTCACGGGCGGCGTAAGCCTTTTCGAAGCTAAACGCCATTTGCATCCCAATATGCATCCATTCCCCAGTGGCGTCGACGTGCATCACTTCGTGCAGGCTAGAAACCTCACCGGAGACTTTAGAGAACAGCAGAACATCCCTCATCCTCGTCTGGGATATGCGGGCGTGATTGACGAGCGCATCGATCTTCCGTTGGTGGAACAAGTCGCCAGGATGCGACCCGACTGGCAAATCATCATGATCGGACCCACCGCTAAGATTTCACCGGATTCATTGCCACGGCGCGACAACATTCATTGGTTGGGGATGAAGGATTACACCGACTTGCCGAAATACTTCGCCGGCTGGGACGTCGGGATCATGCCGTTCGCATTGAACGATGCCACGCGTTTCATCAGCCCCACAAAAACTCCTGAATATCTTTCCGCGGGGCTTCCCGTCGTTTCCACCGCGATTCGTGACGTCGTGCGGCCGTACGGGGACCTAGGACTTGCGCGCATTGCTCATTCGGCCGAAGAGTTTGTCGCAGCTGCCGAGCAGGCAATGGCATCGGATATGGGTCTAAAGTGGCGAGAGCGTTCGGATGAATTCCTGAAAAGTATGTCTTGGGATTCGGTTTGGGGCGGCATGAGCCACTTGATCGCTCAGGTTCTCGATTCCGAGAAGAGAAAGCCGGTTTCAAGTGATCTATCGACGCGAGCCATCCAGAAAGTCGCGGCAGGAGAAACAGCACGTGTTTGACTACGTTATCGTTGGCGCAGGATTCTCTGGATCAGTGGTGGCCGCTCAAATGGCCCGCAACTTCGGGAAACGGGTGATGCTGCTGGATCGCCGAAACCATATTGGCGGGAATGCCTACGATCATCACGATCAGCATGGAGTCCTGGTTCATAAATACGGGCCTCATATCTTTCATACCAACTCCAAGGATGTATTCGACTATCTTTCCTTGTTCACTGAGTGGCGGAACTACGAGCACAAAGTGCTCGCCTCAGTGGACGGAAAGCTCGTACCTATACCGATCAACTTGGATACGGTGAATATTCTCCATGGACTAGAGCTCACCGTCGATGAGATGGAAGCTTACCTCGAGAAGATTGCGGAGAAACCCCCGGCCATCCGCACTTCGGAAGATGTCGTGGTCAGCCGCGTCGGACGGGATCTCTACGAAAAAATGTTTCGTGGGTATACGCGCAAGCAGTGGGGCCTGGATCCTTCTGATCTCGATGCGTCCGTTACGGCCCGAATACCTGTCCGCACCAACCGCGATGATCGATACTTCACCGACACGTACCAGGCGATGCCCCGGCACGGCTTCACACGCATGTTCGAAAACATGCTGGACCATCCGAACATAACAGTAATCTTAAACACGGACTATCGCGACGTTCTGAAGAGCGTTCAGTATCGGGAGCTGGTTTACACCGGGCCTGTTGACGAGTTCTTTGGCTACCGATTCGGGAAATTGCCGTACCGCTCGATTCAGTTC
The DNA here is from genome assembly GCA_025980665.1 of Bryobacteraceae bacterium. Classification (GTDB taxonomy): domain Bacteria; phylum Acidobacteriota; class Terriglobia; order Bryobacterales; family Bryobacteraceae; genus Palsa-187. The sequence continues at coordinate 46,554 of JAICXC010000004.1, read as the reverse complement.
CGGCATGAAACGGTGGATGTGGAGAAGCTTCAGCCCGTCGCTGTCATTAACCACCCCAATGAACACGACTATACTCGCGTCACGGAATTCAAGCATTTGACCGGTCAGGCACACTCGAAGACAAGCGTGGTCTACGAGTATCCATGCGATGGAGGCGATCCTTACTACCCGGTGCCCCGCCCCGACAACGCCGCAATCTACAAGCGATACGAAGCTTTGGCGGCGCAAACACCGGCAGTTCACTTTGTTGGCAGGCTTGCGACCTATAAGTACTACAACATGGATCAGGTAGTCGCACAAGCCCTGACGTTGTGCGCCAAACTTTCCGGAGCCACCCGTGGCGAATTAGTACGGAAGCCCGAGCTGATCGCCCGAACGGAAATGCTTATATCAGAAGCGAATTGATTTCACGGATCGCTCGAGGGTCGAACTTCATTCGCCGGTCATAGGTCATCAGCCCGTTGACCTCCTGTTCCACGTCATACAACTGCGTGTAACAGATACCGGCAATCTGCGGAAGCCGCGCGATCGCCTCGTATAGGCCCCGTATGCGCTCCAGCGCCAGTTCGGGATTCGGTTCCAAGCCAGAGTAACCCCACGAATTCTCCGGCGCGATAGTCATGTCTTCGGGGAGCACGTAACCGACGCCCCCGAACTCCCAGAGCAGAATAGGTGATCCGTTGTACCGGTGGCCGGGAGCCGAGTACAGCTTCCCATACATCGGCAGAGGCAAACCTTGCGTGACATTCTGGAACCTAAGCTGAAATTCTTTGCCCGTACGCGTGTAATCGTGAATCGCAAACAGATCCGTGACTTCGGTATGTTCCCAGCCGTCGTTATCGATGACCAGCCGGGTGTCGTCCAGCGACTTGGTCAGATAGTAAAGAGCTTTAAGGTGCGCCTGCTGGCGTCTCTCCGATAGATTAGGAACTCCCCAACTTTCGTTTACTGGCGTCCAAATGATGATGCTTGGGTGGTTGTAATCGCGCGAAACAACCTCAATCCATTCGCGCGTCATGCGAGCTACAGCATCTTCATTGAACAGATACGCGTTCGCCATCTCCGCGGCAACCAGCAAACCCATCCGATCCGCCCAGTACAGGAAGCGCGGATCCTCCACTTTTTGATGTTTCCGAACCCCGTTGAATCCGAGCTCCTGCGTCCGCCGGATATCCTCCACAATCGCCTCGTCGGAAGGCGGTGTCAGATTCGATTGCGGCCAATAACCTTGGTCTAGAACCGTCTTCAAGTAGATCGGATTGCCGTTGAGGAGAACTTTCCCTTCCTGAGTACTTATGGAGCGGATGCCAAAATAGCTCTCCACTGTGTCCAGAAGGCCATCCGGACCATTCAGCTCAATCCGCACACCATAGAGATGCGGTCGATCCGGCGACCAGAGTTTGGGATCCAAAATATGCGCGGATAACTGCGTAAACGGTCCGTCTGCCAGGCTCATCGCCGATGCCAGCATCCGTCCGTGGTCTTGAATTGCAATGGTTACAAACTGCGACTGCCCGGGATTTGCAACCTTCACGGCAAACGAAACAGAACCGTCGATGGCGGAAGTGATTCGAACGGTTTCCAGGTGGCTCAGCGAAACGGGCTCCAGCCACACTGTCTGCCAGATACCCGTGGTACGCGCGTAAAATATACTCGCGGGAGAAACTTCCCAATGCTGCTTGCCGCGCGGGATGTAACGGTCGGTGGGCGGATCTTCGGCGCGAACTACTAGGATGTTTCCTTCTGGTCGAAGGGCCCCCGTAATATCAGAAGAGAACGGTGTGTGGCCGCCCTCGTGAGTGGCGACGACGATACCGTTAACCCAAACGGTGGAACGATAATCGACCGCGCCAAAATTAATCCGTATTCGCTTGCCGGCCCAATCCCGCGGCACGTTGAAAGGTCGCTCATACCACACGCAGGGGTGGAAAGAACGATCTCCAATGCCGCTCATGGGTGATTCCAAAGAAAATGGCACCAGGATTTCAGCGGGATAGTCGGTTCCGGCGAACCATCGCTGCTCAAGACCGATATCCTGATCGTCGAATCTGAATTTCCACGAGCCGTTCAGGTTCATCCAGGCTTCGCGCACGAACTGCGGCCGCGGATATTCAGGACGCGGAACAGACGTCGCCATTGGAGATGCGAGATCTTTTAGGGGAATGCGAGAAGAAGTGCCCACGGTTCAGAAGGATACTGAGTGCAGAATATCACGTGATTGGAAATTCGAGAAATGTTGGGGATCAGTTAGCTCCAACCCTTCGAGGAACCGACGGGCCGCCTCCCAGCTTCCCACGATTGGGTTCATGGTCAGCGCGAACGCCGCCGTGTCCCATCGCTTTTCAATCGCTGCCTGTATAGCGAGACGTTCGTAATACTTAACGGAAACAACCAATCCGCGAACAGGCTCAGGAAGACGTCCGATCTTCGAAGGGCGCGGGCCAGTTCGATCCACTGCGCAAGGAACTTCGATCACATCCTGGGACGCAAGTTCCTCAATAGCGCCGTGATTCGGCACGTTTAAGACCAGGGAACGGCTCTCAGCGTTAGTCAGGGCCCGAATCGCATCCACGGCGATGCGATGGTATCCGGTGGCGCCCTCAAATGGATTCCAGCCAGGATCCGGGCCGTTGAACGCTGATCCGGCTTCGCCTTCCAGTTTCATATAGCTCGCATTGCGCCGGTTCAAATATCGCTTGTATTCCTCTACGGCCTCTCGGGCGTCGCTCGAACGATTATGGGCCTCTAGTCTCATCCAGATCTCTCGGTTGAGAGTTTCGAGTTCCTCTCCACGCGTAAGACCGGCGCGAAGCTGGTTCTGTCGTGCCAGAGACTGGTTGTAATAAAAAAATAAATACTCAGTGGGAATCACGCCCAGTGCCCGAATAAGTGCGCCGTCAAAAAGATGCGAAGGGTAAAGCATCTGCAGTTTGCGGTCGTCGTCTAATAGCTGGCCGATCCTCTCCTTTCCTCGAACCTGAACCGATCTCACCCACCCCAGGTGATTCAGCCCAAAGTATCCGCAGCGGACTTGTTCGAATGGCTCGCCCAGGGCTCGAGCAATCTGAAAAAAGAGCTCGGCAGGAGTGTCGCAAATTCCGATCACGTTGGCGCCCGTGTGCGTCGATATGGCTTGTGTGATGATGCCCGCGGGGTTCGTGAAGTTGACGATCCATGCCGACGGGGCTAACCGTTCCACGAGCCTTGCATATTCGATAGCCACGGGTATCGTGCGCAGAGCCATTGCGAATCCGGCTGGCCCTGTGGTCTCCTGCCCTGCGAAGCCACACTCGAGCGCCAGGCGTTCATCCGCAGCTCGTGTTTTCATGTTGCCGACGCGGATGCTGCTGATGACGAAGCTTGACTCCTGAATAGCGTGTTCTAGCACCGGCGTTGAAACGATTCGCGCGGAGAACCCCTCGGCCATGCGAATTCCCAGGGCTTCCATCAACTGAGAGCGTTTGGAATCGATATCGTAGAGGGCCACTTCGTCAATACCGAGTCCGGAGTGAATTAAACCGTGAAGCAGGAGGGGTGTCCGAAGGCCGCATCCCATAACACAGAGTTTCATTTGTCGGAGTCCAGTTGAGATTCGTATTCCATAAGTTCGGTAAGTGTGGGAAATCCGGCAATCCCGCCGAGCGCGCGGGTAGAAAGCGCCCCACAGATATTTGCGATCTCCAAACAGCGTTGCGGGCTATCTCCTCGCAGCCACGCGAAAATAAATCCAGCGTTGAAACAGTCTCCAGCTCCCGTCGTGTCGATATTTTTCACGGGAAACGGATCCGCCAGGAACTCGCGCCGGCGCCAGAGCAGTGCGGCGCCTTTTCCGCCAAGCTTCAGGCCCACGCCCCGAAGACCCTTATCTTTCAGCTTTTGCAGAATCTCATGCGGTTCAGCTGCGGACGATATCCAGCCGCCCTCTCGTTCATTGGGGAAGAAAACGTCGCACTGCCGTAAAATGTTCAGGCTTTCCGGCCGGGTAAGCCAGCTTACATGAGATTGGACATCGATTGAGATGCGCCTGCGCCGTTTTCGAAGAGCTAATAATAGCGCCTCATCGGCTTCCGAATCGGGCGCGCATGCGAAGTGCACGTGGCTGGCGCTTCCAAGAATGCGCGCGGTTTCGGCTCCACGAAGCAGCCGCTTGAGTTTCCGGTTGGCGCCGTAATACGTTAGAAATGAACGATCTTCGCGGGTTGAAGCGCTTACGGTGATTCCGGTCGGCTCCGTTGAATCGAGCTCGAGTCCGGAGCAGTCTATGTCGAAAGATCGTAGACGATCTACCAGCCACTGCCCGTCCTCTTTACCCACAGATCCGACGACACTCACATGGACTCCCAGTTTGGCGAGTGCACAGGCCGTAATCGCTGCGCCGCCGCCCACTTCCCGTCTGAATTTGCGGGCGAAACACTCTTCTCCTAGTTTCGGTAAGGCATTGAATTCAGTGAAGATTTCGTCGATGAAGAACTCGCCGACCACTGCTACGCGTTTCTTCTCGCGCGCGACCATTCCGACCTGACAGAGCAATTCATTCGCCCTACCGTGGCATCGCAATTGCAATCCCGCCTTATGAACGTTATGAAACTGACAATCCTGAGCGTTGCCTATCCGTTGACAGAAGTGGGCATCGACGCAGTAGGTGGCTCCGAACAGATCCTTACCTTACTTGATCGGAACCTCGTCTCGGAAGGACATCGCTCGCTCGTGATCGCCGCCGAAGGGTCTAAAGTGGAGGGCACGCTAATCGCATCGCCTCCAGCGGCAGGGCGCTTGGATGACTCGGTCCGGGACTGGGGCCGGCGCATCCATCGCAAGCTCATCAAAGACGCTCTTGCCAAGTATCCGATCGATCTCATCCACATGCACAGTCTGGACTTCCACGCCTATGTTCCGACCGGTAGTGTCCCTGTGCTAGCGACTCTGCATTTACCGCCGGATTGGTATCCGCGCAAGATCTTTCATCAGAGAAGAAGCCGCTATCAGCTCAACTGCGTATCGAAATCCCAGCACCGGCGTTGTCCCCCCTCTGCACACCTGCTGCCGCCCATTCCAAATGGAGTGGATGTGGATAGACTCGGCACAGATGTCCCACGCCGGAATTTCGCCTTGGCATTGGGCAGGATCTGTCCAGAAAAAGGCTTTCATTTTGCATTAGACGCCGCAAGGCGGGCTAAAACGGAGTTAGTGCTCGCAGGACAGGTTTTTCCGTACCGAGCGCACCTGGATTATTTCAGACGCACTATTCGGCCCCGTCTGGACGCTATGCGAAGGTTTATCGGGCCGGTCGGTTTTTCTAAGAAGAGACGTCTTCTGTCCCAGGCCAAATGTCTGATGATTCCAAGCACGGTTTCTGAGACAAGTTCTTTGGTTGCCATGGAAGCCCTTGCGTGCGGCACCCCGGTGATTGCGTTCCGGTCAGGTGCGCTACCCGAAATCATCGACCACGGCCGAACCGGGTTTCTGGTTTCGGACGTCGCTGAGATGAGCCGCGCTCTGCGAGATGTTGGCGACCTCAACCCGGAGACGTGCCGGAGAGTGGCACGTACCCGCTATTCGGCACAAACCATGGCATCTCGTTATCTTCAGGTTTATCAAAACTTGGTCCGAGACAATTCAGGAGAGCGGTCGGCAGACCGCTACGTCAGCCAATGGGCAGTAAGCCCCTAAGCGCATTAGTGGTCGCGGCTCACCCCGACGATGAAGTGGTGGGTGCGGCCATCTGGCTTCACCACCACCGTGATACTGATGTGCATATTTTGCACGTTACCGACGGAAGTCCGCGGGATATGCAGAACGCCCGGGATCTTGGGTTTTCGACGCGCGATGAGTACGCCAAAGCGCGGCGCGACGAATTAAGAGCGGCCCTCACTCTGGTCGGCATTCCTGACCAGCGTTGTATCAGCTTCGCCTTCCCGGATAAGGAAGCTTATCTTCATCTGCCTGCCCTGATCGACCAAATGGGCACCATTGTTGACTCGCTAAAGCCAGAACTGGTGTTTTCCCCAGCCTACGAAGGCGGCCATCCAGACCATGATGCCGCGGCGTTTGCAGTTGCCGCGGTCAAAAACCGGCGATCATGGTTCGCCCATCGAGAGTATCCGCTCTATCATGCGGGTGCAGACGGTGGAATGGTAACGGGAACTTTTATTGGGAAAAGTTCCTCAGAGGAGGAAGTGATCGCGCTAACCCAGGCGGATCGCGCTCTAAAACGTAGAATGATCGATTGTTTTAGAACGCAGCAGAAAATCCTGAGTTACTTCTGTCTCGACTGCGAACGTTTCCGTGACGCGCCTGCTTACGATTTCAGTGAAGCGCCCCATTCTGGTCCACTGCTCTATGAATTATGGGGCTGGGGAATTTCGGGGCGCCAATGGAGGCATGAAGCCAAGCGAGCCTGCGTAGCCAGATGCGCTAGCGATTAAAAGCGAAATACCTCTTCGCGACAGCAGACAGCACGCCGCGACCCTGCCCCGTTGGGCCGCGGCGTGCAGTTGTCTTCCTTAACTAAAACAATATTCGCGCGGCAACCTGAAATTGACGTCCCGCGAGGCCGTCTATATTCCCGATCGAGGTCCCGAATCCCGGTGTCGTAAAATTCGATATCGGATTCATGGGATTGGTCGTATTGGTAAGGTTGTAGGCTTCTCCGCGAAATTCGAGCTTAATGTTTTCACGAACCGCGAAGTTGCGGAAAAGCGCCGCGTTGTACACGAACATGTCCGGGCCTCGGAAAGCATTACGCGCCAGGTTGCCGAAAGTCCCCGCGGCCGGAGAGGTGAAGGAGCCGGGATTAAACGACGACGAGCCATTGTTTGTCGACCCGTTTGTGGTAGCGGAATTGAAGGCCGCCGGCACGGCCGACGCTCCCAAGCATCCGCAGGCCAGCGGATCCGCAGTGACGGTATACGGAGTTCCAGTAGCCCAACGGAGGATCCCTGTAATCTCCCAGTCAGCCACGGCTCGTCCTACCCAGCCCGTCTTTTTGAAAGGAAGACGCCAATCGTGACTCACTGAGAGTATGTGAGTACGATCCCAATCAGCCGGACCATAGTTATTTCCACGATTGAAAGGATCAAGCAGGTTCGTGCCATAGTCCAGAGCTTTCCCGTAGGTGTAGGCGCCGGCGAAGGACAAGCCTGCCGCGAATCGTTTGGTAAGATTTACTTGCAGTGAGTTGTAATTGCTGTTCAGCCCTGTGCCAGTCTGGATCAGCGCAGCAGTACGATTCGCCAGTTGTCCCGTGAGTCCTGAGCCCGGTAGACCCGTTTGAGTGATCTCATAAGGCAACTGCCGTCCTCGATTGCCGACGTAGCCAATATCCAATAGGAATCCATTTCCCATGTCTCCCTGGATCATGCCGCTGTAAGTTTGGATGTAAGGTGTGTTGACATCCCTTTGGCCCGTGAAGAAAGGCTGATTCGGAGCCGTGTTTCCACTTGGTGGAATCGTGGGATTCGCGAAGGTTGTCGTGGCAATGCCGCCGGCGATTCCAGATTGTACGCCCCGCACTGCGGGATTGAAGCCGCTCAGGAAGAATGGAATCGGGAAATAATGAATCCCATAGCCCCCCCGGAACACAAATCGGTTCGTCGGACGAAAAGCCAAACCCACGCGGGGCGCTACATTATTCAGGTCCGTACGGGTCGATCGTATCCCGACACCATTGACTCCTAAGGTGGCAGTTGTGTTGGTCGCAGGATCATAAACCACCGCCCCTCCGGCCTGTCCAGGCTCGAGTGGACTGAAGATGTCGTAACGAACCCCTAACTCAAGGTATAGCTTCTGAAACAGGTTCAGAGTGTCGGTCAGATAGGCTGAGTATTGTCTCTGCCGATACGCGGGGGTCGTTGTAAAGGTAGAAATACCCGACTGCGTGGGGGCACCCACCAAAAACGCCGCGATAGCATTGGCTTGCAGGGCTGTGGGACTTAAAGTCGCAGCTGAAGCCGTCGTTCCCAGAGTCGCGCCAGGACCGAACTCGAAGCTTCCCAGACTGTTGAAGAATGGATTGCTGAAGCCATTCGACTGGAGCTCCCGGGCGCCGACACCAATCTTTAGCGAGTGAATCCCCGTATGATACATCCAGTTGCTTGCGCCATCATAAACGTTATCCGTTTCTTTCCTGGGAACGTTCACCGGCAATCCTAAAGGAGAAAATCCCGAGATGTTAATGGACGGGAGGCCGTTGGGAAACCCAGGAAGTCCCGTCAGACCCGCCGAATTCCATGGAGCGATCTGATTCCGATACCGGTCATATCCCAGCCGAAACTCCGCCAGTAGATTGGTCGTGAAGATCTGTGTAATGCTGCCGACTGCGTTCATACCGCGAAACTCGGAATTGAGCGGACTTCCAACTGGCCCGAGCAAGGACCCTTGATCCACGCTCGACTCAGTGAAGCCATAGCGCAGGAACCCGGTGGTTTTCTCGGAGAAGCGATAGTCGAGTTTCCCGTCCAGGCGATGATTGTCATCGAGTAGCGGAATACTGCCCACCAGATTATTAGAGAATCCAGGCAGATTCGGTGCCGGAAGCTGCGCCAGAATACGTTGAGAAGTTGGATTGAACTGAAATCCGGGAATGACGTTACCAGGAAATGGCGTCCGCGATCCTCCAAAGATACTGCTTTGTGGGTTGAAGATCGTCGCGCCTGGAACCTGGCTAAAGTTGCCGGATGCAAATCCAGCCGTTGGAACCGTTGCGACAGCCTCCTGACCGCCACGCTGAATATATCCTTCATAGGACAAGAACCAGAACATCCGATCGGGGATCATCGCGGCTCCTGCCGTAGCACCGAATTGGTTGGTATTGAAGCGCGGACTGGTTTGCGAGGCGGCCAAAGTTTTGCCGCTTCTGAAATAGCTATTGGTGTTGAATTCGAAAAGGCTCCCGTGAATCGCATTCGTCCCAGGACGTGTAACGGTGCTCGCCCAGCTGCCCGCAGCTATTCCATATTCCGCGTTGTAGTTGCTGGTGCGAACTTCCAGCGCCTCCACGGCTTCGTCTGGCTCCGTGCGCAGCGGACGTCCTGAGAACGGCTCGTTATCATAGGCGCCATCTTGGTTGTATAGATTGGTATAAGCTGCCTGTCCGTTCACATTAAAGGAGCGCGTCCTTTGCGGATCATTGATTCGGTCCGTTGCAGTCATAGGCGGCGTGATTCCGGGCATGAGCGTGATCAGTTCCTGATTCTGGCGATCCAGAATCGGAAGAGACCGAATGGTCTGGCTGTCATAGCTTCGCGACACTTCGGCTGAGTTAGTCTCGACTGTTGGCGCCGTGCCGTCCAACTCGAGGTTCGCGGCAGTTCCCCCTGTTCGCGAAGTAAACGCGACTTGGATCGGGCCCCCCGCGGGAGTCACTTCCATCGTGCTCTCTTCCAATTGCAGCCCGGACTTCAGGCGAACCATCACCCGATATGAGCCTGGCGTAAGATTGGCAAACGTGAACATGCCGTTGCTGTCGGCTGTGGCTGTTTGGGACGCTCCAGTGGCGGCGTTGGTGATCGTCACGGTGGCTCCGTCCATGCCGCCGCCGGTCAGCCGGCCAGAGAAAGTGCCGGGCGTGCCCGCGGCAGCTGAGGGACTCGCTTGAGTCGGTTGAACGGGCCGGTTTTGGGCAAAGGACCCATACGCGCCCGCGCACAACAAGATCGTCGCGCTTAAAGTTTTTCTAAATACCCTATTTCGAGACATAACTAGACCTCCTGAATTTCCCCTCTTGATGACCACGATGTAGAACCGCTTCTAGCTGGTTGCGTCGAGCAATTCCGCTCGCACGATAAAACGTTTCGGCGCAGGGCCGAGGTAGTAAAATGGATAGCAAGTCACCAGCGTCAGCACGGCCTTGGAAGTCGGCTGGTAGAAGGTGTTGTCCGTGGGCCGCACGATCTCGAGCGTCACGATCCGGTACTGGAATGCTTGACCATGCCGCTCAAGCGTAATGACCTCGCCCTTCTTAAGATCTTTCAGAATTCGGAAATGGGTGTCGCGGTGCGCGGCAATTACGGAGTTGCCTCTGTCTCCCGGGATACTAGACCATTCCAAACGGGCTGGACCCAGCATTAGATTCTCGACTGACGCTCCGTCCCGTACGATAAAGTCGGTGTGGTGCGCAGGGAACGAAAGTCGGGTGTACTTGCCGGTGGCGCCGTGAAATCCGGTGACTCCATCAGCCCAAAGAGCCTTTGCGCTCTGCTGGCCTGTCCAACCCGCCAGACCCAACGATCCACCGGCGAGGGCAATTACACACCCCACGGCCATCAGCGCAAAAGCAAGACGTCGCATCGTACTCTTATTGGCCTTTACTAACCTGCCTGCTATCGGTTTGAACGTTCACGCCAATAGAGAAATCCGCCCGCGGAAACCAATGCCATGCCGAGTAGCGCCAGCTGCATCCACCCCAGCGCAGTTGCAGGGACTTCGCGCGTGGTATTCCGCGCGGTATCGGACGATGCCGCACTCTGATTCGATGATTGCGATGACGGAGCCGGCGTCGTCTGAGTCTGCGGCGGGGGTGCGGGCGTTTCCGCCGGTCGATTCTGCGCGACCACAGCGTTATTGGCCGGTGGCGCTGATTGCGCAATGGGCGCCGGTGCCGGCACCGGCTCTGGCGTCCTCTGCTGGGCTACCGCAGGTGCGGCGGGCGGAGCAGTTTGGGCCACATACGTTCCCTGGAGAGCAACCCCATTAACGGCGGCCGCGCTGGCATTGCCGTTGCCCGGGAATTCATATCCGTAACTTTTTCCCTGCACCCAGATCCGCGATACCCGAAGTGCCCCGCCCTCATTGTCGAGGATGACCCGTGTCTTTGAGGGAGGCGTATTTTGAAGGATCGGCACAGCAGCGATGGTCGCGTCCAGTTTCGTGCCATTGTCAGAAGTGAATTCCAGCACACGCGGATTGCTAGCGCTGGTCACTTGCTTAATCGTATACTTGCCGGCTGGAAGACTGTGAGAGCCGACCTGCACCGTCTGGTCGAAAGTGACGATAACCTCGTCACCGACAGGTCCTTGTGCAAAGGAAGGGTGGGTAAAAACGAGACCGAGAGCCGTCGTCAAAAGGAAAGCTTTGTACTGCATGTTCTTCTCCTGAAGGGTGCCAGGTTCTAGACGTCATGGGACCCATTCACGTCATTTGAGCCCTATGCCGTATGGTTGTTTCTAAAAAACGTTCTCTTTCGCTGTCGTTCGCCCTCTGGATTTAAGGATTCAGCAAGCGCAGGAGTTCCATTTTTGGAAGCACAAACGCTGCGGTGTGCCGCCGGGCTTCACGTTCTCCACCAAACTCTTTGAGAGATTCGCACAACATGACAAGAGACAAGATTCGGAGCGTCTTTGAGGAGACTCCAGAACATGGCAGCCGATGTGCCTGCAGGCACGCCAGCCTTGTGCGTGGCGATGTCGACTTCACGCTGCGAACGATCGCCTATTGCGGCCGCACCTCTTGGCTTGCTCGCAGCGCGCCCCAATCGCACTCTTGGTACGCCTTGTAACGGCCGAAATCGGCCGCGTGGTCGTAATCGACCCTCGCTGTCGCACTCACAACCTGACAGATGGGAGGCAAACCCCGCAAAGGCGGTAATCTGTCTCTTATCGCGCTTTGGATTCCTGCTGTTTCTGCCCGGCACTCTCGCCTTCTACAGGTTTGCGTTCGCTTGATGCGCCGGTGATCGGAATCTGCCGCCGCCGGTTTTGCTGCTCGGGCACGGGCACCGTGACTTCGAGCACTCCGTCTTTGAATTCCGCCTTCGCCGTGTCGATGCTCGCGCCTTCCGGCAGAGGAATCGTCCGATAGAAACTACCGTAGGTCCGTTCCGAGCGGTATCCCCACGCGCCGCGTTCTTCATGCTCTCGTTTTCGTTCTCCTTGGATCGTCAATCCTTCGGGCGTGACTTCAACTTTCACGTCGTTCGCATTGATCCCAGGCAAGTCTGCCCGGACCACCAAGGTGTTGCCGCGTTCGGTCACTTCCACGGCCGGCACCCACGATGAGCCATCGCCGGACGCCGTGGCACCGGAGAACATCCGGTCCATGTCCTCGGACATGCGGCGCAGCAGCGAAAACGGACTCATCGATAACGCGCTCCACGGCGGCTGGGAGCGATACTCTTCATTTCTGTTCAACAAGCCCTGACGCGATCCTTCATCGCGCGATTCCTCAGGACGCCTTCGGTCGATATTCAGTTCGGGCATGATGCTGTACCTCCTGGATGGGGAAATTTGGGCCCGCCTTTTGGATGCTGCGAGACGTGTTTCTATTTCCGCTTATCTGAGGCGCGATTATCCGCAGTACTTAACCGGCCTCTTTCAAGATCTCCCCGCGCGGGAACTGTTTAGGAGCTGAACGCGGTCAAGATGTTTCTTCTGGCTCGGATGGAATTGCACTAACTTCAAGATGATCCTGCAAAAGCTGCTTCTCGGCCTCGCAAACAGAAGCGAACCCATCCATGAGTGCTCGTACTTTACCAAGAGCTATGTACTGATCGGACAATAGGTTGTCTAGTTCTTCGGCCTCATCAGAGTCGTCGGGTCGTTGCATATTACACCGCGTTGACTTGGACTTCGAGCAGGTTTGTGCCCACTAGGGCAATCACTAGTTGCCAAGCCAGCATTTCAGCCCTACGATAAAGGCCGTTGTTAGCTGGCAGAAGATTCAAGCTGGAGAATCCCACTCTTGCGCTCGACGTTGTTGATGGCAGGCGAGTCGCGATAACTCTGCCCAGAGGTGCTGTTGTTAAGGTCGTGGCTGGGCCGACCGGCGATGGCGACCGCCTCGTAGACGTTATCTCGGAAGGCCGCGTTGTGACTGTATTTGCTTTCGATTTAACCGTGCGGGGGACAGAAATAAAAGATCCCGGCACAGAGGGTTTCCGCTTTGAGAAAAGCGCAAGGGCGTAAGCACTGACGACAGCGGTTATGCTCAGCCAAGTGGCTAGGTTGGACATTTCGCGCTCCGGCCCGCCCTGTTGTGTCATATCAACTGGCATCGCCGACTAATTCTGGCGCGGCTGCTGTAACTAGGGAACTCCCCAATGTTATTTTCTCTCCTTCGGTGATACTCTTCTGAGAGTGCGCTTCTGAGAGTGCGCTTCTGAGAGTGCGCTTCTGAGAGTGCGCTTCTGAGAGTGCGCTTCTGAGAGTGCACTATGAGATCTCTGCCATCCCGAGCAGTATTGAATGCTAGACTGATCGCTGCTCGCAATGACTACCACCACGCCCTACGCTTAGCGTCACGCGCTGAACAGACCGGATTCGAACTGAATGCAGATGTGGAGAGGGCCGCAAGGACGTACCGAGAGGCCCTGCGTGATTTTGTTCGTACCTTTCCGCAGCGTGCGACGCGGCGTCGGCTTTATGCAAAACGTCTCGTGGTTGGCCCTTGCTTAACTCCTTAACCGGCGCAGCGAGGGCTAAGAGGTAGTTGCATGCATACATAGTCCTTGGTTGCGTCACCAACTAGTGAGTCGGAGGCGGAACAGTTCTGTAAAAGAAGAATAGAACTATGGCGCAAGCGATCAGCAGAAGGGCAACCGCCGCGATGGTGGTAAACCACATACGCTGAAGCGGAATGTCTTTTTGATCGGGTTTAACTGGGGAGGCATGCCTGGTAAAGTCCCTGACAGTAAGATTTGTGTCAACGGTGAGCGTCGGCGATACCCGGCACAGGGGCGATGTAACCCGTTCTCGCGAGCCGCCAGTCATAATAGACGTATGCGATTTGATAGACGTATGCGATTTGCTCGAACAGTCGGGAAAATTGCAGAACGGCGACGCGGCTTTAGCGGCTGAGTAATGAGGAAATTCTCAAAGGGTCCTGCAGCGTTAGTTCTCAACGCCGGCTATGCTGGCCTTGCGGCTATCCGAGGGCTGGGACGAGCCGGGGTTGAGGTCCATGCCATGGATCATACGTATGGTCCGGGTCTCGCTTCGCGTTACGCGGTTGCAACCACTATATGCCCCGATCCCCTGAATGAGGATTCGGAGCTCTTGCAAACTCTACTCGAATATAGAACGAGGTTCGCTGAATCGCCCGTAGTCTACCCGGCATCTGACGCATTCTTCGAATTCGTCTCCAAAAATCGTGACGCTCTTTCTCCTTTATACCGGCTAGCTTTGCCGCCAGCATCGCTTTCGGCCGCAGCCATTGACAAACGCAAGCAGTACGAGCTTGCGGCGGCCGCGGGGATTCCGTTTCCGCGAACGGTTTATCCCGCCACTTTTAACGACGTTAGAGAAGTTATGAATTCGATTGTCTATCCAGTTTTCATAAAACCTATTGTCGGCCATACGTGGCGCCGGCACTTTCTTGGTAAAGGCTTTTTGATCGAAAACTCATCGGACCTTCTTGCGACATACTTAGAGATTCTTCCGACCGGTTTAGAAACGATGATCCAGAGCTATATAGTGGGACCGCCAACGGACATGCATTCAGTTGCCCTGTACAGAACCAAAGACGGAAGATGCCTCGGGCACTTTGTCGCCCGGAAAATCAGGCAATCCGGCGAGGATGCCGGCGTAGGAACCTTGATGGAAAGCTGCAATGATGAAGAATTGGTCGACATGAGTATGCGGTTTGTTAATGCCATGAATTATCATGGGATTGCGGAGCTGGAGTTTAAACGTGATAGCCGAGACGGCATCCGCAGACTGATTGAACTAAATCCCCGCTTATGGCTGCAGGCACAGCTTGCGTCCGACGCCGGAGTGAATTTTGCTAAGATTCAATACAATGACTTGACTGATCGCGCTCCGGATCCGGTTTTCCCCTCTCGAAATGGGTTTATATGGCTGGACTGGGTTGCCGACTATCAGTCATGCCGACTGGCTCATAAAAAGGGACAACTGTCGCTTTACGCATGGCTCAGGTCATGGATCTCTGCGCGTTCCTACGCCACCTTCGCGGGGGATGATCCGAAGCCGTTTTATGTTTCCTCACGGCCAGCCATACAAGGTATGCTTAAGAATGCGATGGCGAGAATTCGCCGATTGTGCGGGCTTAAGTAGCAGCGATAAAGTCGAACCGGCTAGAGTTTGAATACAGCGGCGCTTCAGATCCAAACCTAAGCGAGGAGACTCCGGTGGTTGAAAAAACTAATGATTTCTGGAAGGACAGTTGGGAACAGCATTGGTCCTCATACCTGTCGACCCCACCGCACCAAGGTCCTTGTCTCGAACTCCTATTCCCGAACAAATCATGGAGCATTTTGGAGATGGCCGGCGGAACTATGCGCGATTCCGCTTACTTGGCCGGAACGGGGCGAACAGTCACCGGTAGCGACTATCTGCCGGAAGCGGCCGCCCGCGCGCGAGAAACGCACAAGGCTGCAATGGAGATTATCACGCTAGATGCATTTCAAACGGGGTTGCAGCCCGACGCGTTCGACATTACTTATCACAACGGCCTTTGGGTCCTCTTCTCAAAGGACGAAGACATCCGAAAGATGGCGGCCGAGCAAGCTCGGATCACGCGCAAGTACATGGTAGCTACGGTTCATTGCGCACACAATCAAAAGTATAAAGATGACTTCCGTGAACGCGCAACCTCCGATGATTTATACAATCTGCGCTTTTTTGAAATTGATGAGGTGCGAGCCTTTTGCGAACCTTATGGTCAAACTCTGGTATTGCCGTGCGGCAGCCCATTGACCTACCAGCTCGTGGGTGGATGGCGGTGGGGACGATTACCGCGCGCTTTGCGGCGATGGCTATACATTCACGCGGGTCCGCGGACTTCGCCCGCCGAATGGCATCGGATCATGGTAGTTACCCATCTGGGATGAGTTATGGTCAGCCTCAGGTAGTGTCTGAAATTCTGTCTTGAGAAAACCGCTATCGATTGCTTCCCGCCGTGCAGGCCGCACCGTTGAAGTATGGCATCTGAATCTCTACCGGTGCTGGAGCTTTCTCGTTGTATATCAGAGAGGAATCTCCGCCGCAGTTGTCGCATTTCCTCTGCTCATCGAAAAGTTCGCGGGGCTTCTGAAATAGAACGGCTTTCGCGTGTGGCCGTTTACAATACGGACCGGCCGCACAGCAGCCTTGGTTATCGAACACCACTGGAGTTCGCAGCGCTTAGCCGCGCTGCTGGCCAACCCAGTGCTGGGGGCGGGGCAAGGGCTCTCAAAACGCCGACCCCTTGCCCCACACCCCCACCCCCGCTAAAACAGGGAGCAAATCGAAGTAAGCGTCGTATGCTCGAATGACGGATTCTGGGGGCAGGTCAGGGCCAAGATCACAGCCTAGCGGGATGAGTGCAATCGCGAACGACCCCACAGCAGCCTGGGTTACTGAAGCCAAATGAGTTCGCCAAGACCTTGAAATCCTCAGTTACGACTGCTGAAATAATCGAGGCAGGTCAGATGGACCGGCGGTCAGGCTGCCTTACTCATTTCGGTGCGAACTTCCAGCCGCGATAATGAAGGAATCGCTGTAAGTGTGGCCGATTTGAGACAGACCATGCATGAGAATGAAGTGGGCGTTCCGGCCGTCAAGCTCTGGATGGAAGATTTGATGGCCTTCATCACGGCGTCTTTATAAGCGCTGTGAGGCCACGCGGCAACGAGATGCAGCCTTTCATGTTCCGCCGCCAGTAACGGGTATAACTTGGTTTCCAATCGTTGTTCTGTGAGTGCCATTTGCTCCGCCTCAGGGTATGCAAGTCAGGGGCCATAGCGGCCTCGCCTCGGGCACTCGCCGCGACATTCCTTGCTCCGCACAAACAAAGCGCTAAGACATAGGCAGGGTTGATATAGTCCCGTCTGGCACTCGCAATTACCTTGAAGTTGGACCGCAAGTGGAATACGATATGGACGGGTTGTTCCACAATGATTAACCTAAAAACCAGCTTCCTATGGATGCTGGTCCCTGCGGCCCTCGCCAGCACTCTCACGGAACCTGCTCCAGCCCCAGTTATTTCCACGGCTTGCACGGTTGCGGGTCAGCCAGTTGACTGTATGGGTATGGCCGGCGCGGTATATGGAACCGAGAAAGTCGACGCCAGCGGTGCGATATCGATCCTTGGGCTAAATACCCCGAATGGTTTGAACATCGAAGCAAACGCAGAGGCCGCAGCCGGGACAATTTTACCGGGGCCCACCATTTTAACTCTTGGGTCTTCGGCGATCGCCGCCGTGAATCTCGATTTCTTCGCTGCTACAGACGGACCGGAACGCCAGGGTTTTGCTACGTTTGTGGTGTACTCAGATGGTGACCACGGCGCTGATGGCGGGTCTTTCGAATCGAGCTTCATTAGCGGCTTGGCTTCCTGCCAGGTCGTGTTGTGCCATCAGAGTGGATCGCTCGTACCGTTTGAGTTGGGAGTCCCGTTTGAAATTGGATTATCCGTCGCCGCGTATGGGCAAAAGCGGGATTATCAACATGTGTATGACGGAGGATCTAGCGATGCAATTGTGCGGCTTCAATTATTCGATGCCAATGGAACACCAGTTGTGATCGTCAACGCTCCGGGGCCTTCCGTGCCTGAGCCCGGGTCATGGATTCTCACTGCGTTGGGACTGTCGGGCATGCTTGCCCTTATAAGACCGTTCTCCATTACTCGATAGACTTCTTGGGACTGAGCCAGCGCTGTCGCCCTACCCTTGCCTGTCTGCCCGGCCGGCCCTTATCCGTTTTTGCCTGATCAGTGCACCGCTGTAGATGATTCACTTGACCGCGTCCTAGCGCGGAACTCTTCTGCGAAACCCGGCACCAATTCTCCAACGAAATCCGTCACCCGCGTCGCAGCTACTCCCACTAACGCGTCTTTTATGTGATCCCAAGTATCCAAAGCCTTCTGCTTGCGTGGGCTGCGGTCGGTGTACGTGGGCGTGTCGCGACGGGATCTTCCCAACAACGTCGCCACTAACACCCCCCCTCCGAAAGCAGCACCCAGAAGCGTCGCAGGATGCTTCTGAAAGTGATGGCGCCAATCACCGATTTGCTTCACCTTGTGCTCAAGTTCGTGCAGATTAGCACCAAGCTCATCACGCTTACGTTCAATGTCGCTCTCTATTTGGTTTGTGGTTTTGTCCATTGAAAATTGTCCTTCACAGTTTCAACCGTCCGTTCGGGAATCGGATGAACATTCCTGAGCCGGTTACGGCCGGCATAAATTAGCGACGCCGCTACGATGCCGGTCGAGACAGCAACGACCAAGGCCGCCGCCCAGTTTGGAATGACATTGCTTAAAGCAAACACGATGGCGACTAAAGCAAACAGGACGGCTAGGAAACCGGAGGCGGCTCCCAATCCGAGCAGAATTCCTGCGGCTTTGGCCTCGACGATTTCCTTGGAAATCTCCGATTTAGCAAGGCGCATTTCGGCGCGAACAATATCTTGAATGTTTTGGACAATGTCGCGCAGCACGTTGGATATAGAGCGCCCGTCGGTTTCGATAGCCATTAATCGTCTCTGCGCAGCGTCCGGCCAACCAAAAAGCCGATCACTCCAGCGACCATGAGGGATGGACCGGGGTTCTTCTTTACCAGTTGCTCTACATCGGACATCATGCTCTTGAAATCGTGGTTCCTGAGGTACTCGGCCGACGAACTCAGCTTGTCAGCAGTCGAATGAGCGAGACCGGTCATTTTCTCGCCGCTTTGATGAATCGCCGAGGCCGTGCTTTCGAGCCCGCTGGCGGCTGCGGTACGGCCCTGCTCCACCTTATCTGCGGCCGTACGACCTAAATCATTTACTCTGTCTTTGAGTTGCGAAGCCGTTTCAGAGACCTTGTCGCCGAGCGATTTAACCGTCTCCGATGCCTTGTCCGCTGAGGGATTGTTTGTTGGTGTCATGAGAACTCCTACAGGCATCAGTGCAAGTAGACCGCCATCGTTCGCGACCGGTCCGGAATTCTGACGCCTACGATTAGAAGGTTTATATGCGCAGAGAAGCTGGGATGCTCAAACCAACGTGCGTGCATGACATGCATTCAGTGCAACCAGACCCGTACCAATGCCCGAATTGCCGCACAATGCATCCCCCGATTGGGGGCCTAGATGCTCTCTTGGAAAAGGCGGACAGTCAGCTGGACTCTGTCCGCCCGCCTCCATGCTAAACGTTACTGACGAGCCGACTTGCGGCCCGAACCATTTTCCTCAGTTGGATGGCGCGTACCTTTTTCCTCGGATTTCAACGCTGAGAAGGCCGGCGCCTCAACGAGTTGCCAGCTTCCGCCCGCGTTCCAGGGCCCGCGCGCGTTGGGTTCGCCGCGATCGCCAGTACCAGTGGAGTCGTCAAAATACTGATCCACCAGTTCAGGCGTGGGAGGAATGCTGCCAATTGAGAACCGGTCTTTACCAAGGCTTTCGAGCGCCGCGGTGAATGCCTTCATGTGCGTGATTTCGCGCGTCATGAGGAACTGTAACGCATCGATAGTACCCGGATCGTCGGAGAAGTTTATTAAGCGCTCGTAGACGATTTTGGCCCGTGCCTCGGCGGCAATGTCACTGCGAAGGTCAACATCCAGCTCGCCGGTGATTTTAAGATAGTCGGCCGTCCAAGCATCGCCCATGGAGTTATGCAGCGCCACGCCGCCACCCCCGGCAATTGCGATAAGGGGATCCACTTCGGCGGATTCCCGGTTGTTTTTCATTGGCTTGAGGTGCATCCTGGCCAAGGTACCCACGATTTCAAGATGACTTAATTCTTCCGTTCCGATGTCCATCAACATGTCTTTGCGTTCCGGGTCATCACAATTCAGACCCTGAATCGAATACTGCATCGCCGCCGCGAGTTCGCCGTTAGCGCCCCCAAACTGCTCGAGTAACATGTTGCCGAATCTTGGATCGGGTGTACCGACCTGCACTGTATACATCAACTTCTTAATATGGTGATACATAAGGGTCCAACTAGGCTTTCTGCTTTCTTTGACGAGCTGGCTTACCGTCTATTCCGTTCATCGCCGAACAGGCATCCTGCATGATGGGCATGGCAATCGCAGTCAGTAAATAATCGGAGCTCTCCTCTTCTCCAAGAGTATGGGAGAGCAAAGTGGCAACCTCGCGCTCGCCAATTTGTTTTGCTAGACAGCGTGCCGTTCCATAAGCGGCAATTTCATAGTGCTCGACGCGCTGGGCGGCACCGATGAGGGCAAGATCGGCGGCCAGTTCCTGCTTGTCTTCGCTCTCCTTGATCGTCTCTTGACCCTCCTCGACCAGGCCCATCATTGCTTTACATGGCTTCGGTTGGGCTTTTTCTCCCAGCAACTGAAAGGCTGCCTTCAGTCTTTCAACGTGGCCTTCGGTTTGTTGGAGGTGCTTTTGGAAAGCCTCCTTCAACTTAGGATGGTGCGCAGCATCTGCCATCTTGGGCAAGGCCGAAACCAACTGGCCTTCCGCATGAAGCAAATCGCGAAGATTGTCGACTAACAGTTCTTTCAACGGACTCATCTGGTTCGATTCAGTGGACGGTTCTTCGGCCACCAACGTAGTTCTATTTGGCATTGCGAACTCCTGTGCCCGATTGACTGCACGCGCAGGGCCAGAGAAGCCGTCCCTAGAATCCTTAGCAATCATGTGCCAAATGAGCCGGCCAGGGTAGGCCAGCACATAGCAAAATGACCGGCGATGAAGCACGAAAGGCAGGTGACAGTGCAGGAGTGATGCACGGTTAGACCTGTCAGCGTCTTTCCTCAACGGCAGGGTTGGCGGCATCAGCGGCGGCATCCCAGCAACCCCATGAACCTTTCAGCATCGCTTTTCATCGCAACATTATTAAACAGGATGTATGCGGGATCTTCGGCCTGAGCCTTATAGAGCAGCCGTTGGAGCTGGGCCAGATCCTCCTCGGTGTAGTGATACGAATAAGAGCCTTTACCATGAAGTCGCCAGTAGACGGCATCGCCATACTGGGAGCGATCGGTCAATGGATCCACGCAATGGATTAACTTATGTTCCGCGCAAAGGTCACGGACCACCTGGCACGGCCAGGGTCCGCGAGGCTCCCATGCTAGACGGAACGGTTGGGGACCAATCTTTTGAAAGAACCGGGAAAGGTTCTCGATGTTGCCCGGAGTAGCCTTGAATGACGCGGGACACTGGAAAAGGATGACACTTGCACGCACTGTTTCAGCGATTTCAAGAGTCCGTTTCCACGCCTCCCAGACTTCCCCGGTGTCCTGAAAAAATCCACACATTTGACGACGTTCCGGCGACAAAAAGCCTCGCAGGCGACGGTAGGTCGGGCTGGAGCACGGGTGAGTGATCAGTTGCCAGGCCTTGAGACAGAATTCGAAGTCTGGAGGAGCCAACGCGCGCCATCGCGCCGCCACTTTGGCTGCGGGCGGATCATAGAAAGTCGATTGAATTTCGATTACCGAAAACTGCGAGAAGTATTGAGCCTGCGCGCCCGCCCACCCACAGCAACCTATCAAAGACTGCACCCGTTCAGCCTCCCGACCTCAGAATGAGTTTCGCCGCTCGGCCCGCCTCGTGAAGCACAAGTTTCGAAGCGGTTCGCTCTGTGCTGAAATGTAAGAGCATGATTAGCGCCAACGTCATAAAGGGCGTACACGAGCTTTTGGATGAACGCGGAATCCGCCCCAAGCCGGGTGAGACATTCGGAGATACGGTAGCTCGGGCGCTCGATATTTCCGCGCGCCAAAGCGAGATCCTGCTCGAACGTCTACATGATGGCGCGTCCGTCGACGAAGCCGCTGCTGCTGCCGAGATTGACATCGCTCGAATTCCGGGAGATTTCCTAGTCCGTATCGCGACTGCCATCGGCACCGCTTTAGGCCGCGTTAACAGAAGTTAGCAAGCGGCGAACATGTAGCCTGTTGTTGTGAGCAAAGAAGAAGCAGCCGAGACGCTTTCAATCGATGGACGAGAGGTCCGAGTCACACATCCCCACAAGCCGTACTTCTCGAAACAAGCCAAGCTCTCGAAGCTCGACATCGTGCGCTACTATCTGGCGATCGCGTCCGGCGCTCTGACCGGAATGGAGGACCGTCCTCTCGTCCTAAAGCGTTTCGTCAATGGCGCCGACAGTGAAGCGTTCTATCAAAAGCGCGCGCCCACGGAACGCCCCGCCTGGCTGCGAACCGTAACTCTATCGTTTCCATCGGGCCGAGCGGCCGAAGAGATCGTCGTCGACGATGCCGCCGGCCTTGCATGGATCGTCAACTTGGGCTGCATCGAACTACATCCTCATCCGGTGCGCTCGGGCGACCTGGATCATCCGGATGAACTGCGGATTGATCTTGATCCCGGTCCTGGCATCGATTGGGGGGATGTTCGCACTGTGGCTCTCGAAGTGAAGGCGTTCCTCGAAGAAATGGGTCTTCGGGGTTGGCCCAAGACTAGCGGATCCCGTGGAATCCATGTCAACGTGCGGATTGAACCACGATGGACCTTTACTGAGGTGCGGCGTGCGGCCCTTGCGCTATCGCGGGCAATCGAACGGCGGGCGCCCGCTCTGGCCACTTCAAAGTGGTGGAAAGAAGAGCGCCACGGCGTCTTTCTTGACTACAACCAGAACGCGAAGGATCGAACCACCTGCTCGGCATACTCCGTGCGCCCGCTGCCGGATGCACGTGTCTCCATGCCCTTGGCGTGGGATGAAGTGCCCGAGTGCGACCCTGCCGATTTCACCGTGTTGACCGTTCCGAAACGCTTCGCGGAGGTAGGCGACCCGCACGCGACGATGAACGCGGCCCGAGGTTCATTGGAAAGATTGCTCGACCTCGCCGCGAAGGATGAAGTTGACGGCCTCGGGGACGCGCCGTGGCCACCGCACTTTCGAAAAATGGAAGGTGAAAGCGCGCGTGTGGCGCCGTCACGTGCGAGGTCTGCCGCCAAAAAACCTAGCGGGAAGACAGCTAAAGCAGGATCCACACGCACGAAGATGCCCCTGATCGTCGTCGCAAACTCTCCCAATCGGGATCAAGCGCTGGCAGGTCTGGAACGATGGAAAAGCAAGCACGCCAAAATTACCGATTTTCTCGCGAAAGACGACGTGTTAGTGGATTCGATGCGGGGCCGTTCATCGACGTGGACCCGGATTCGGGTAAATTTGCGCAACATACCCATGGATCTCCGGCCTGTTCAAGAGACTCCCGATCCGGATGACGATCCGACGCGTGAGTGGCGCGCTCACCGCGAGTCGCGGAAAAAGGCGTAGGCGAACCCGATTTTCACAAATCGCGCGCGAAGATCTCCATCAACTCTTGCGGAGGAACCACTTCGAGTTGTGCATAGGTACAATCGCGCGGATTCTTGTCGGCGCGCCACCTTCGAAACTGCGACATATGGCGAAACCGTTTGCCCTGCATATGCTCGTAGGCGACCTCCACTACCAGCTCGGGACGCAGGGGCTCCCACGATAGATCCTTGCCTTGGCTCCAGCGGCTTTGCCCGCCTGGAATCCGATGCCCCGGTTCGCTTGCTGCCGAACCATGCTCCGCCCAGCTTTTCCATGGATGATTGACCAGTGCATTCTGGCGATAGGGAGCGAGATATTCCACCAACTCCAATCGCTTCGATTGGGTGAAGCTGGCACACACACCGACGTGCTGCAGTGCCCCCATGTCATCGAACAGCCCGAGCAACAGGGAGCCGATCATAGTTCCCTCCCCTTTCTTGTGCCAACGGAAACCAGCGACGACGCAGTCGCAATCGCGCTCGTGCTTAACCTTAAGCATCACTCGTTTGTCAGGCTCGTACGCTCCCAATCTTGATTTCGCCATGACTCCATCGAGTCCAGCGCCTTCAAACCGATGAAACCAGTCTGATGCAACACTTCGATCCTCGGTGGCCGGAGTGAGATGGATCGGCGGTTTCGCGGTTGACAGCAGAGTTTCCAGTTGCTTACGGCGGCTCTGAAACGCTTCGCTCCGCAAATCGCGGTCGCCGTGGCAAAGTAGATCAAAGAACACAATCGAGGCCGGCGTTTCGCGCGCCAGAAGTTTCACCCGCGATGCGGCTGGATGGAGGCGTAGCTGGAGCGCCTCGAAGTCGAGGCCCTTTTTTGTCGCGATGACGATCTCGCCATCCAAAACGCACCGGGACGGCAATTGTTCCTGCAATGTTTCGACGACATCAGGGAAATAGCGATTCAGCGGTTTCCCATCGCGACTCTGAACCAGAATCTCCTCGCCATCGCGGAAAACGAGTGTGCGGAACCCGTCCCATTTCGGTTCGAAAATCCATTCGCTGCCCACCGGCAGTTCACCAACTCGCTTAGCAAGCATGGGCAAGACAGGCGGAGTTACAGGTAGCTGCACGTCTTCATGCTATACCGCGCGCGGGGGCTGAACGGGATCGTTGGGAGCTTCGCACAACGGAAAGTCCACTGCTGGGTATTGAGGCGATGGTTCTCCAACAATCTCAAAAAGTGAACTTCAGTGCGAGCTGCATCAACCGCGGGGCGGCGGCCTTGGTTACTTGTCCGAAGAGGTCGCTATTGATGTCCCCATTGACGGCAGCAGGTCCGAAGAATTGGGTGTGGTTGAAAGTATTAAAGGTTTCGAGCCGGAACTGCAGAGCCTTCGACTCGGAGATTCGAAAATTCTTCAGAAGCGCGAGATCGAAATTGAGCATCCCGGGTCCGTAGAAGGATCGACGGGACGCGTTGCCGGGAGTTCCGAGTGCGTTTTCCGTGAAGTTAGCTGTGTTGAAATACGGCAGCCCGTTGCGCGGATTGCCGTTGAGATTCAAGGACCCTCCGGTGGTGTCAGGCAAATCCAGCGACTTTAGATTCACGCCATTCGGTTGGCTGCCTTGCAGAGAATTGTCTCCCTCCGTGGCTAGAGTCACCGGGAAGCCGGTGCTGAGACGGGTGATTCCGGAAATTGCCCATCCCGTCGTGAGCATTTTGGCGTGGCTGCTCAGCAGTTCGATCGGGAGCTGATACTGGTAGGTCGCGACGAAGTTGTGTTTAAGATCCCAGGCGGAAAGCGCGCGCGTCCGGCTGTAATTGAAGGGATCGACAATATCGGAAATGCTCGAAGCCTGATCGATCGATTTGCTGTAGGTGTAGGCCAGAACCACATCCAACCGTTTACTCGAATGCCTCAGGCTGGCTTGAAATGAGTTGTAGTTCGAATTTCCGAAGCTGCCTTCGTAATCGTCATTGCTGAAGTTGGATCCTAAAGGCCCGCGAGTGCCGTTGAATATCTGGCCAGTGGCGCTTATGTATTGCGCATCCTCGGCGAAAGGCCCGCACGTGGACGTTCCGGGCAAAACAGCGCTCGGTTTGCTTAACGCCAGACACAGGGCGGGATTCCCGGGGTTCGCCGAATACACCATCAGAAGATGGTGGGCCTGTGAGCCGACATAACTGAGACTCAGTAGTGTGTTCATGCCGAGCTGGCGTTCGACGGAAAAGAAGTAGTTCTCGCTGTAAGGGAATGTATTGCCGCGGAATGGGGCCGTCATCCCCGCTTGAGGCAGATACGGAGAATAGTCGATGTTTGGATTGGGATGATTCACAGTCGCGTTCAGCGGGGGAAATGTGAGTGGGAACGGTTGAACGTGGACGGTGCCGTCCGCGGCGCTCACAAAGGGTGTCGCGAAAAGTGGAGGCGCGGGGCTCGTGTAGCTCAATCCATACGGAGGTTGCGGTTCGTCGATAGCGATCGTATTGCCTTGAATCACGGAGTAAAACATACCGTAACCGGCGCGGAAGCTGGTTTTGCTTGGGCCGCCCAAGATTTTGCCAAGTAGTCCATGCGAGTTGCTAGGCGAGTACGCAATACCGAAACGTGGTGCAAATTTGTTGCCTTCGGGAACCAATGTGTTGGGCACGCCCGCGTCCGTGGGATAGACCAAACCCATTGGCGCGGTTGGGTAGACCTTCGATTGCTGGCCGAGATTGAACGCCGGAATCTGGTTGTACTTCTCCGACCAATATTGCATCAGATCCCAACGTACTCCCAGGTTTACGGTCAGGTTCGATGTGACACGCCAGCTATCCTGCCCGAAGGCCGAGGCGTACTTGTGCCGGCCATAGTAAGTTTGCGAATCCGCCTGGTTATATTGACTTGCAACTCCGATCAGAAAGTCCGCGAAATCCGAGCCCGTTTCCGAGCCGTGGAACTGGAAAGATCCATTGAATTGAGGATTCGGATTGACGTTGACCTGTTCATAGCTCGCATGGAAGCCGACCTTGATGTTATGAGCCCCGTACACCTTCGAGAGGTTGTCACTCAGGGAATAGGTATTGTTGGCCTGTGTCAAGTTCGTGGTGGGAGTTCCCATGACGAACGAATTGAAGGAGACGTTCTCGATACCTT
Organism: Bryobacteraceae bacterium; assembly: GCA_025980665.1. Classification (GTDB taxonomy): domain Bacteria; phylum Acidobacteriota; class Terriglobia; order Bryobacterales; family Bryobacteraceae; genus Palsa-187. Next base: position 20,322 of record JAICXC010000004.1, on the reverse strand, counting down.
CGATCTTGGGCGCGAGCACGACGATTCCGGGCGTTCCCGGTCCCGTAACGAAGCCTTGTGACGCTAAGGTGGGGCCGACTCCACCGGAAGGCTGGCCGACGTTATTCGCAGTGCGCATGTAGCTCAGACGCAATTCGTTGACCACCGTGGGCCCGAACGTTTTCGTGTCGCCGATGTTGATCAGCTGCGAGCGTCCCAAATTTAGCGCTGCAAAGCCCGGAACACCCGCCCCTCCTTGCCCCGTCGGGTAGGGATTGTTGAGATTGTAATCGTCGAAATAGTAATACCCTGAAATCAATCCCCAGTGTTCCGTGTTCGCGTCCATCCGATAGCTGGCCTTGTCATCGCGCAAAATCCTGCCGAAGGCGCCAGTCGAAAAAGTGGAGGCGCCGACGTTCGGAGCGGGAATATATTGCAAGAGATGCTTGGAGGGTTCCGCCCAGGCTCGCTGCGGAATGATTCCGTTGGGAAAAACACACTGAGAGCTATCGACACATCCGGGCGTATAGTACGGCTCGTTAACGGAAACACTGTATCCGAGCTTTTGTTGGAGAAGACTGGCGAGATTAGGACCGCTTACTTCGCCATCGAGCGAATCTTTTTGATCGCTCAAATTGCCTGTGCGGTCCGCGGCGGTCGGGACTGGAATCAGCCCGGTATCGACGCCCTGGCTCTGCCGCGTACCCTGGTAGTCGCCGAAGAAGAACAGTTTGTTCTGCTTGATAGGTCCACCGACAGTCCCCCCAAACTGATTCTGCCGGTAGAAACTGCGCTCGGGTGAAAAGAAGTTGCGCGCATCCAAATCCGTATTGCGCAAAAATTCGAATCCACTTCCATGTACCTCATTGGATCCGGACTTGGTGACAACATTTACCACGCCACCGCTATAATTGCCAAACTCTGCGTCGAAGTTGTCCGTTAAAATCCGGAACTCGGCAATCGAGTCCAGATTTGGCACCACCGAGGTGCCCCCATTCATCAGTTCCTTGACATCGCCTCCATTTACCATGTAACCGTTCGCATCTTCGCGCTGTCCGGTGATGGACTGATTGCCCGGGTTCAGTCCTCCGGAAGGGGCGATCGCAACCGACGCTCCCGCCATCACGATAGAATCCTGCTGCTGGGTGGTGGTGGGTACGATGCCGGGCTGAAGCGCCAGCAGGTCGGTGAAGCTCCTCCCGTTCAAGGCTACCGTCGTCATCTGCTTGCCAGTGACTACATCGCCAATCTGGGTATTCTCTGTCTCCACATGAATCTGCTCCGTGGTAGCGGATACGGTCACCTCTTCCGCTCTTTGCGCCAGTTCGAGGGTCAGATCCAATTGAATTGCGGAATTGGTATCGATCACCACATTGGTTCGTTTCTCGGTGCGAAAGCCACGAGACTCGATCTGGACATCATAGGTTCCGACGGCCAGACTAGGGAACGCGTAGTCGCCCTTAGCGTCGGTGGTTGTCTTGGTCTCGATGCCCTGAGCGACATTGGTGGCCGTCACCATGGCCCCGGGAATCGCTCCACCGCTGGAGTCTTTCACGGAACCTGCAATGCGTCCAGTTACAGCTCCTTGGGCGAGGGGTAAGCACGACAACATCGCAGCGAAGATCCAGCGAAACAGAGCACGATGCCGGTTTTCAGATGAAGAGTTGTTCATGGGTTTGAGGGCAAATATGAAGGCGAGCTTTACCCTAACACGCCGGTTCGATATCCGAGCCCTAGAGAGAGTCAACTGGCAGTCAGTGACAAGTCTCTTTGGGTCAGTGACCGCAGATAACAAAGGGTTCCAATGGCCGAAAAGAAGGAGAGCACACACGGAAGCGTAGATCATCAAGCACCGAAAGAAGTCGCCGCGGATCGAAAGGCCGAAGCAGTGACCCGAGAGGAGGAAATATCAAAGCACAAGTTAAAAGCAGAAGTGAGCTCAGCAGCTTTGGATGAGAAGCCCTATGCGGACCCTTGACGCGTCACCGGCAGCCGCGACCGTGAGAGTACCAGCAGCCTTGGTTAGAAACTCGACAACTACCGGAACCTGCTCATCCGTCAGATTCGCATCCTGCGCCTTCATGCGAGCAACTGTGGCGGTCTATCCGTCCTTGTCCGCCACCTTGTTCTTGACGCGATCGAGCGAATGGCACGAGGCGCAAGCGATGTTCACGAGGTTTGCAGCTACAGCATCGGGACCCTTGAAAGCGGGAGCCGCGCCATCGGGTGCCTGGGCTAGAATCACGAGTGCAATGAACATGAGGAATGCCGCAACATTCAAGACGAGCCTCGTCATGGAGGTAATTATACGTAATCAGCAGCCCAACGAAACAGGGCCGGGCCCTAGCTGAGATTGTTCAAGTAGAAGCCGACGATGTGATATCTTTGGCCTGAAGAAAACCTGTAGAAAGGAAGCCCGCGTTATGGAAGGAAGCGACGCGTTCGACCATCCGCGGGATTTGCCAAACCTCCTCCGCAGGCGTTTCTGCTTGGCCCTGGTGAGCCTCGCGAGCTGCTGCGTGTTGTCCGCGCAACCGTTGGAGGATCCCCAGGCTCAGTTCAACCGGGGGACCGACTACTGGTATGGAAATGGGGTTCGGCAGGACTACGTAGAGGCTGCCAATTGGTATCGCAAAGCCGCGGAGCAGGGTTATGCCGAAGCGCAGTATCGGCTGGGACAGATGCTGGCTATCGGCCAGGGTATCAGGCAAGACGAAACCGAAGCCGCGAACTGGTATCGTAAGGCGGCCGAACAGGGTGTCGCGCGAGCGCAGTACAACCTGGGAACGATGTATGTCTTCGATAAGGGCGTTCCAAGGGATTACGCCGAAGCGGTGAAATGGTTCCGCAAGGCGGCGGATCAGGGGCACTTAGAAGCGCAATACAACTTGGGGGTATCCTATCGCGACGGGCAGGGTGTCGCTCAGGACTTCCACGAGGCGCTGACGTGGTTCGCCAAGGCGGCCGATCAGGGCTACTCCGCGGCACAGTTCACGATGGGCTTGATGTATTCAGATGGCCAGGGCGTTCCAAAGGACCCCGCGCAGGCGCTGATGTGGTTCCGCAAATCCGCGAACCAGGACTACCCTCCGGCGGAATTCAACATGGGAGTGCTTTACGCGGCAGGATCGGGCGTGCCGCGCGATCTGGAGCAGGCCGTGGAATGGTATCGCAAGGCGGCCCAAGGGGGGGTGTCCCAGGCTCAGGACGCGTTGAGGATGGTAGCCGGCACGGGGTTGCCGTCGGCCCAACATGCGCTAGGGATGACCTACGAGAATGGCTGGGGTAGCGTGACGATCGAAGCAGAGGCAGTGTATTGGTATCGGAAGGCCGCTGATCAGGGCTACCCACCGGCGGAGTACGATCTGGGGCGGATGGTCGCTGACGGCCGGGGTGTGCGGAAGAATGAGGCCGAAGCAGAAGCCTGGTTCCAGCGGGCCGCCGAAAAGGGAATACGAGAGGCGCAAACGCGGCTGGAAACCCTTGGCGCGCCCGCGGCGCCGCCTAAATAACCGATGCGGATCTTTTGCATTTTGTTAGCCCTTCCGCTGGTCTGCGGCGTCGCTCTGAGCGTGTTCGCGGCCGACCGGGTATTTACGCCTTATGCGAGCGTGAAACCCGTTTTAGATCAGCCGAGCGACCTGCTGCCTGCAGAGCTGGGAAACCCAAATGAGGCCAAGTGGAGCGCCTGGAGCCAGCGGCACGACAAGGCCATTCGAGCGCGTCTTCAGGAAGGCGATTTGGACTCCATGGTGAATCTTCTGTTATACGGGACCTCCTTCACGAAGCAGCCGCGGATCAAGCTGGAGGCCCTCACCGAGGCTTCGAAGGCTGGGATCCTGCGGGCTCGCGTGGATGATTTGGTCGCGGGTCTGCGGAGTCCGGGAGACAACGAGCGTCTCATTTTTCTGAATGGTCTTCTACGAAGCCAGGGAATTGATCCGAGCTCCCCCGGCGAAACAGGCGTGTTCATCTACAACAACCTCGGGCGAGTCATTCAGGAGATTGGGACCTTGGCGAAGCGCGCCGAGGAAGCCAAGCGGCTTACGCAGCCGGCCCAACCGGATGCGGCCGTCGATCCATCTGCGATTTTTAACTGGCGGCCGGGGCTGTTCCGCGATCGTGGGGTTTCGCTCGACACCGGCATTTTCCCTAATTTCTCGATCGAACAGGCCTTGCGCGATCTGAAAAATCGCGGTGTGCTGCGCGAAGGCCAGGTGGCTCGCGTGGCCGTGATCGGGCCAGGTCTCGACTTTATCGACAAGAACGAGGACGCTAGCTACGACTATTATCCCCAGCAGACTTTGCAACCCTTTGCATTGTACGATTCGCTTGTCCGGCTGGGGCTGGCGAAAGCCAACGCGGTATCCATGTCGATTTTCGACATCAGTTCCAGGGTGATCGACCACATCCAGCGCGCCCGCGAACGCGCCCGCATGAACGTGCCGAACACCGGTTATGTCATCCAGTTGCCGCGCCAGGTCGCGCCTGCGTGGCCGCCCGACCTCATCGCTTATTGGAGTTCGTTAGGCGACCGCGTGGGAACCGAGGTGACGCCGATCCCTCCTCCCACTGCTTTTCAAGGTCTGGAAACACGAGCCTTACGAATCCGTCCGGACGTGGTGCTGAGCTTGCACCCGGTGGACCTGAATATCGTTCTCGAACGCATGAATCTGGCCGAGTCGGACCGCTTCGACCTAATCGTGGCTACCAACATCTTTATCTATTACGACGCATTCGAACGATCACTGGCACTGGAGAACGCTGGCGCCATGTTGAAGCGCGGAGGTCTCTTGCTGACCAATGATCGGCTGCCCGAGGTTCCTGGCGGATCGATGCGGCTGGATGGCGTGACCGACGTGCAATATAATCACGACTCGATCGGTTGGTATCGGAAGCGATAAGTTGAGAGTTTGCGGACGGCAGGCTCTTGCTGCCGCCTCCCCGTAATGCACTCTAGAAACGGAAGCGGGCGACGATCTGGCCTGTCCGTTGCCCGGCGTTGAGGGCGGCCGTTTGGTCAAAGCCGTAGCCGGAAGCGAACGTGCTGGCGCCGGCCGTGCAGGTACTCGTGGTGGTTCCCGTATTGCCCGACGCGAAGCAAGTCGGCGCTGTCTGCGGTGCGGGTGCCCCTGTGGCGTTGCCCGCACTTGGGTTGGGAAGTGCGGTGCGGTTAAATATGTTCACGAACTCCGCCCGAACGCTGAAGCTCATCGTCTCGCGGATCCTGAACGTGCGGCCGATGTTGAAGTTCTCCGTGGGATGCCGCTGATAACGGAAGTCGCTGTAGTACGCCGGAGAGTTTCCATACGTGCCAGGAGCGGGATTTGCCCACGCGGCCGAATTCAGCACCAAAGTCTTGGTGGGATCATAGCAGTGGCAGTTGATGTCCACGTTGTACAGCGGTATTCCGGGGACACGATTCATGAACGACGCAGTCGGGAGAAAAAACGACGTGTTCAGGGAATTCGTCGCGGTCGGAACGAGGATCGGCGTCCCGCTGGCGTAAGTGAAAAGGGCTCCCGTTTGCCAGTCGCTCAGCACGTACTTCAGGATCTTGTTGCCAGCCCACGGAGCTACGGGCACTGTGTAGGTGACGTTGATATTGCTGACCAGGGGCCGGTCTAAACCCGAAAGGGTCTTGTTTAAACTCCGATTGAAAATATCGTTCTCGGTTCCTGCCTCAATACCATTTTGGAGTGTCTTCGACCAGGTAAAGTTATAGCTTACATCCAGACCGTGCGATAACCGTTTGATCACCTGGAGCTGCAAGGATTCGTACCAGTTATCTCCCACCGGGGCCCACAGCGGTGTCGGCGCCGTCGTGAATTGCGGGAAGGGCCGCAGCGACTGGGCTACGGTACCCGTGAAACCCGGGTACGGCAGCTTGTTCTGAAACCTGCCGGCAGCCGCACTGGTGATCGGGGCCACCAGGATAGCCCGGTCCGCCGCGTTGGTGATGTCGATCCCCGCGGCTAAGAGGCTCTGCGGCGTGTTCGGGTTGTAGTTGAGCGCCCCTGAGGAGGGCATCCACACCCCGCGGTTCCCCACATAGGCAACGTCCACCACCAGATCCCGGACGATCTCGCGCTGCACGCCGAAGCTCCATTGATACGACTTGCTGGGATACCCCGCGTTCCTGTCGATCCAGTACCCTGGTGCTGCACCGGGCGCTCCCGGAGTAGCTGGGTTCACAACGGGGAAGTGGCTCGGATCAAAGTTTGGCCAGGCAATCTGAGCATATGTCAGCGGAATGCCGCCCTTCAATCCGTTAGGTAAGGGTGACTGGCCGAAAGAAGTGGAAGGAACACTATTGGTCGATGTGACAAAGCGCGTTTGTATGCCGTTGTCGGGGGTTGTGCCGATAAGCAGGCCTGCTCCTCCGCGGAGCACGGTTTTCGGAGTCAACTGATAGGCGAACCCCAGCCGCGGCCCAAATCCAAGTTTATAGCTATTGAAAAAATTATTATCGCAGCCGCAGGTGGCCCCATAGGTGACGCCTCCGGGGTGACCACCGTCTTGCCTATTGGCCACCGTGGGGTCGAAAAATCCATAACGGCCATACTGCTCTTTCCCAGAGGTGGAGTAATCGTAGCGCAGCCCGAGCTCGAGCGTAAGCTTGCGGTTGACCTTCCAACTGTCCTGACCGTAGAATCCCAATTGGTGTTTCCCGAGCCTGGCGACCGCCGGTGAGTCGACTTCGTAGACATCGGGTAGTCCCAGCAGAAAACTGGCATAGGGATGTCCGATGGTGGCGCCGCTGCTCACCGTGGTGGTACCCAAGTATGGAAGGGCGGTTTCTGCCGGGCTGTAGCTAAACAAACCGTTGGTGCTGATAATGTTGTAATTCGGGTATCCTTCAACGGACGCTTCGGCGCCAAATTTGAAGGTGTGATTGTTCTTGACCCAGGTAAGGTTGGCCACCAGGTTGGTTTTTGCTTCGTTCGTGTTCTGCGTGCCGTTAAAGCCGGCACCGAGACCGGGCGCCGGTCCTATGATGTTCATGCCGCCGGTGCTGTTAGCCCCCAGCAATCCGGTGGTCCCTGACCCTGCCGCCCCGTTGAACGCCGGGAAAGCATGATCAACAAATGGCCCGGTTAGTCCCAGTTCCTTGGTGTTATTGAAACAGCAGAACGGGGTGGGCATGTCGAGCCTGCTGTCCACGTACGCCCCCCCTATATGCAGGAGCAGAGTCGGGGAGAGGGTCTGGTCGTAGTTCAGGCGATAGTTGATGGTGTTCCAATCCGTTGGGGCGAGAACTGAAATCAGGGTGGGTAAACCCTCCGCCGTGGTATTAGTGGGCGGTCCAGCGACACCCTGATGGTTCCATCCCCAGTTACCGCTCAGCTTAATCTTGGAACTCAGCGAGTGGTCGATCTTAATCGAAGGAACATAGTACTGGTTCTTGGTCTGATATGGATTGACGAAGTTATTGATTAACTGGGTCGCGAACGGTCCTTGCGGCTGCGGGATCAAGGCTTGAACTTTCAAAGCGACCGGATCGAGCTGGTTGGCCGGAATCATGTTGTTTGGGTATGGGTCCCGGATCAGCCGGGAATCCGTCGCGGATGCGGGCCGCGTCGTGCTGGGATCGTAAATCGAGTTTTGAATGATAGGACGGTCCAGCGGATCCGTTCCGAGAACCTTGTTGCCGGCCGCCGCCGTGGCTGCGCTAAAATCGCCCATTCGATAGGCCGCGGTGGGAACAGTGACCAACCTGCTGGTGTTAGAAGTGGTGGTGGGAAGGGACTCGTAGGTGAAGAAGAAAAAGGTCCTGTCTTTGCCCTTGTAGACCTTGGGAATCCAGACGGGTCCGCCGGCGGTGCCGCCGAAGTCGTTCTTTCGAACTTTGTTGCGCGTGTGGGAGTACGGGCCGTAAGCATTGAAGGCTTCATTCGTGAAGTAATCGTATGCGGATCCGTGGAATTGGTTGGTGCCCGATCGCATGGTGTAGCTCAAAACGGCGCCGGTCGACTGACCGTATTCGGCCGCATAGTTACTGGTTTGTACCGCGACTTCGCTGACCGAATCCACGCTCGGCGCTCCGAATGAGTAGTAGGTGTTGCCCAAGGTGTAGGTTGCATCCATGCCGTCGATCCGGATCCGTTCGCTAGCGGCCGGCGAGCCATTGATACTAATCGAGGTGAGGGAACCGTTCACGCCGGGAATCGTTAGTACGGCTTCCGTGGTAACGCGGACGGCGCCGATCTGGCCCATCGGAAGGTCGTCCTGCTTTTCGGTCGTGACGTTGTGGCTGACGTCGCCGGTCTCGGTTTTCAAAAGCGACGCTTCGGCGCTAACCGTGACGGACTGCGTGGCGTCGCCTATTTCGAGGGAAATGTCGACACGCGTGGTTTGCAGTTGCTGGACCGTGATCCCCGTCCGGACGTACTTTTTGAATCCGGGCACTGTCGCGTCTACTTCATACATGCCGGCGGGAAGATCGCCGAGAACGTAATTGCCCGTGGCGCTGGTCGCGGCCGACACGACAACGCCGGTGGCCGTGTTTTTAGCTTCGACCGGAGCGTTCGGAACCACGGCTCCCGCCGGGTCCGAGATTAATCCAGTAATCGTGCCGCCGGTCTGCGCGAACGCGGCGTGGGTGAACGTCAATAAAAAAAGAAGAGCTATCGCTAGCTTCGCTAACCTCATGTCACACCCCTTCAATCAAATTCAAAACAGTTCGGTTCTACCGCATTGCCACCCCGCAAGTAACGGGAAGCCAGCCCAAAGCCTCACTTCTGACTCAGATCGTTACGGTTTCACGGATGCTATCACCGTGATCTGCCAACGTCAAGCCCATGGGTCGGGAACAGTCGAATTAGCACCTTAGTTGTCCGGTCCAGACGGCTCTGTACCGCGACAAGTATCCGGACTTCAACGTGCGCCATTTCCACGAAAAGTTCAAGGAAACCGAAGGCATCGAGCTGAGCTAAAGCTGGGTGAAACAAACGCTGCAAGGCTGGCAGGCCAGACGGTGACCATTCATCAACATCTGGATGGCCGGATTTCGATACGCTACGGGCCCCACGTAGGGGCCCTGGAAAAGAGGAGCCCGGGAAAACCAAAACCAGGTTTCCCTCCGCTCCTTGGAAATCGCCTCCGGCGATTCCCAATTTCCCACTCGCGACGCCGATTAATCCTCTCTCCCCCAAGTCAAAGGCGAAGAGGGTAGCATGATTACCAGACCGGACAACTAACATGTCACTAAACAACTACAAAAGCTAGCGACAGTCCATGGAGGCGCAGAGAACGCGTTGCAAATCAAAGTCGTAAATCAATGTTTAAAACGCTCTCTATGCATTCGGCGCGCCGACATGTTCGTGCCGGCAGGGATTCATCAGACGCGGCAGAAAGTGAAGTATGATGACGACGGATAAGTTCGTGATTCGACCGTTGAAGGAGGTCTGAAATTATGAGCAAAAGAGCCGTGAATGCGGGAGTATCAATCGTCCTGGCCGCGGTCCTGGCCGTTACGCTTGCGGAATTGCTTGCCGGCCAAAGCAAGAGCGAGACCGTCCGCGTTGGCAATACCGACCTGGGCGGCGTGGTGAGCAGCCCCAACGGGCCCGAGGCGGGGGTCTGGGTGATCGCCGAGACCACCGACCTGCCGACCAAATTCGTCAAGATCGTCGTCACCGATGAGAGAGGACGCTACCTGGTGCCGGATCTTCCAAAAGCGAACTACAGTGTGTGGGTTCGCGGTTACGGGCTGGTAGATTCCCCGAAGGTCAAATCCACACCGGGCAAGATGCTTGATCTAAAGGCGGTCCTGGCGCCGGACAAGAAGGCTGCAGCCGAATACTATCCCGCACTGTACTGGTTCTCTTTGCTCCAGGTGCCACCCAAGAGTGATTTCCCCGGCACAGGGCCTTCGGGGAACGGAATTGCTCCCAGAGTTAAGAGCCAAGGCCAATGGATTAGCGAAATCGTCAACACGGACGGCTGCACCGGCTGTCATCAGATGGGCGACAAAGCCACGCGCGAGATTCCACAGAGTATCCTCAGTAAGACCGCAAACTCGAAAGCGGCGTGGGATCTCCGGATTAAGGCCGGCCAGGCGGGCGGCGGGATGAGCGCCCGCTTCGATCAGGTTGGCCGCCAGCGCGCGCTGGCGATGTACGCAGACTGGTCCGACCGCATTGCCCATGGAGAGCTGCCGTCCGCCACTCCTTCGCGTCCGCAGGGCCGCGAGCGCAACGTGGTCGTCACTCTCTGGGACTGGGCCGATCCGAAGGTCTATCTGCATGACGCCATCGCAAGCGACAAGAATAATCCGACTGTGAACGCCAACGGCCCCATCTATGGAGCGCTCGAAGAAAGCGGCGATTACCTGACGGTCCTCGATCCAAAGACCAACTCGACGAGCCAAATAAAGCTGACGGTTCGCGATCCGCAGACGCCGAGTTCCTTCGCCACGAAACCGGCTGCGCCCTCGCCTTATTGGGGCGATGAAGCGATCTGGAACAGCCAGACGACGGTCCACAGCTTCTCGATGGACAAGCAGTCTCGCGTGTGGGCCGCGGCGCGTGTCCGTAAGCCTGCGACTCCGGCATGGTGTCAGGCGGGCTCGGATCACCCCTCCGCGAAGTTGTTCCCGATCGCTCAAGGACAACGGGGGCTGGAACTCTACGATCCAAAAACCAAAGAGACGACCACAATCGACACCTGCTTTACGTGGGGTCACGTGAATTTCGACGACAAGGGTGTGCTGTGGTCGTCGTTCGGGCCTGCCGGCGTCGAGGGATGGTTCGATACGAAGATCTGGGACAAAACTCATGACGAGAAGACAGCGCAGGGCTGGAGCGCGTTCGTTCTCGATTACAACGGGAACGGGAAACGCGACGCCTACACCGAACCGGATAAGCCGGCGGATCCAACCAAGGACAAGCGGATTAACGTATCTTTCTATGGCGTCGCGCCGGCGCCGGACGGCTCGGTGTGGGGATCGGTGATGGGAATGCCGGGCGCGCTGGTTCGCTTCATCCCCGGATCTCACCCGCCCGAGACAGCGCTGGCCGAGTACTACGAGGTGCCGTGGAATAATCCGAAGGCTCCGGTACAAGGCTTCTCGCCTCGCGGCATGGACGTCGATAGCAACGGCGTCGTATGGGCCCCCCTCTCGAGCGGGCATTACGCCAGCTTCGACCGCCGCAAGTGCAAAGGCCCGCTCAACGGCCCTGCTGCGGCGACAGGACAGCAGTGTCCCGAAGGGTGGACGCTCTATCCATTCCCGGGTCCGAACTACAAAGGAGCGGTGGAAAACGGCAGCGCCGACTCGGCGTACTACAACTTCGTCGACCGGTTCGACATGCTTGGTGTCGGCAAGGACGTGCCGCTGGCGACCGGCAATCTGTCCGAGGGATTGTTGGTGCTGCTGGATGGTAAGTTCATTACGCTGCGCGTGCCGTATCCCATGGGCTACTACGCGAAAGGCCTGGACGGTCGAATCGACGATCCCAAGGCCGGCTGGAAAGGGAAGGGTATCTACACGCCAATCTCGACACGAGCGCCATTCCACATGGAAGGTGGCAAAGGGACCACGAGCAAGCTTGTGAAGTTCCAGATGCGACCCGATCCGCTCGCCAACTAGCGGAACTCCGAACTACCGGTTCAGCCCTGGTATTGTTCGTCGCTGACCTGTTCCATCCAGTCGACCGCTTTGCCGTCAAGCTGTTCCTGAATAGCGATATGGGTCATCGCCGTGGCTGGAGTGGCGCCGTGCCAATGCTTCTCAGCAGGCGGAATCCAGACGACATCGCCCGGTCGAATTTCCTCGATCGGACCTCCCCACCGCTGTGCCCGGCCACAACCGCCTGTCACTATCAAGGTCTGACCGAGCGGATGGGTGTGCCAGGCTGTCCGAGCGCCCGGCTCGAACGTGACACTGGCACCAACTACGCGCGCCGGGGCGGGTGGATTGAATAGCGGATCAACACGCACCGTACCAGTGAAATAATCTGCGGGTCCCTTGCCGGAAGGCCGTGAACCACTTCGTTTGATGTCCATTGTCATCAACCTCTAGCGTCCGGTCATTTGCTCCAGCTTTTCTGGGTAGCGAGCACCTTGTACCGTGATCTTAGATGCGGCGACATCAATGCTGCGCAGATCGTCAGGCGTCAGGTCGACCGAGACTGCGCTGATATTTTCATCCAGACGATGCAGCTTCGTTGTGCCCGGGATGGGTACAATCCACGACTTCTGCGCAAGCAGCCAAGCGAGCGCAATCTGAGCAGGTGTCGCTCTTTTCCGCTGCGCGATGCTGCCGAGCAAACTGATGAGTGCCTGATTCGCCTTCAGCGCTTCCGGCGTAAAGCGGGGTAAAGTGCTGCGGAAGTCAGTGCTGTCGAATGTGGTGTTCTCGTCGATCTTGCCCGTGAGGTAGCCTTTGCCCAGAGGGCTGTATGGGACAAACCCGATACCAAGCTCTTCGAGCGTGGGGATAACTTCTTTTTCAGGAGTCCTCGTCCACAACGAGTATTCGCTCTGGAGCGCAGTTAGCGGCTGCACGGCGTGAGCGCGACGGATCGTTTGCACGCCCGCCTCGGAAAGACCGAAGTGCTTGACGTTGCCCGCCCGGATGAGATCTTTAACTGCTCCAGCGACGTCTTCGATAGGCACGTTTGGATCAACCCGATGCTGATAAAGCAGATCGATGACAGCGACCTTGAGCCGTTTGAGCGAACCTTCGACGGCCTCCTTGATGTGCTCTGGACGGCTATTTAGACCTGCCGCTCCCGGCCTGTTATTGCTGCCACTCAGATCGAATCCGAATTTGGTGGCGATGATAACCTGCTTGCGGAACGGAGCGAGGGCTTCGCCCACAAGCTCTTCGTTCAAAAAAGGGCCGTAGACCTCGGCAGTGTCGAAGAACGTGATCCCTCGTTCCACCGCCGCGCGGAGAAGGGTGCTCATCTCCTGCTTATCTTTGGGCGGACCGTAGGAAAAGCTCATTCCCATGCAGCCGAGCCCAAGGGCTGAAACCTGCAAGTTACTCTTTCCAAGTTTGCGCTTCTGCATTGTTTCTCCTTGTCATCTTGAGGTCAGAATCAAACGCCGTGGAAGCGTTAACGACACATATCCGCATTGCTAAGTCTCGGATTCATCTTGCAAGGCGTTTTGATGTTTGGATCTCTGCGCGCATTGATGGAAGGGTTTGCCGAACCAAGGCGGGCGAAGACTTTGGACGCTTCCCACTTAACAACTTCAAGACGTCCTTTATGGTGAACTGGCTGGCCGACTTCAGACTGTTGAGCTGTTTCCAATCGAGCGGCAGCGCTACAGGCAGTCCCGGCCGCGCTCTAACTGCATAATCGGCGATGGCAGTGGCGGTGTAGTCATTGCGGAAATAATCGACGAAGATCTTACCTGTTCGCTTGGCCTTGCTCATGGTAGCTACGTAGGCTTCCGGCGCCGATGCGACCATCTCCTCCGCGATCGATCCGGCGAAGGTCTTTACGGCGGCCCATTTATCCGTGCCGGCCAGAGGCACTGTCACGTGCAACCCCTTGCCGCCGGTGCATTTGAGAGTTGATTCCAGTCCCTTGCGTCGAAGACGCTGCCGAAGGTCCTGCGCGGCGAGCTTGACCGCCTCAAATGGAACGTCGTCGGCTGGATCGAGATCGAAAATCATTCGATCGGGATAATCAATCGAATCGATGGGCGCACCCCATGGGTGCAGTTCGATTACGCCCATCTGGATTGCTTCCAGCAGACCTTTCTCATCCTCGATATAGAGATACTTATAGTTCTTGCCTTTATGCCGGAATTCGAAAGTGTGAACGTCCGCGCCGAGGCCCTTGCCTGGATTGCGCTGGAAGAAACACTCGCCATCGATGCCGGAGGGGCACCGCAGCAGGCTGAGAGGCCGCCTCACAATGTGAGGAAGAATAAAGGGCGCAACCCGGCCATAGTATTCGGCTAGTTGGACTTTTGTGATCTGGCCGGCTTCGGAGATTACGCGATCGGGATGTGTAATGGCGATGCCATTCACCATCATGTTTCCCGGTTTGCTTTTCTGCGTTGCGGTTTTTGGGCTGACGACTGTTTTAGCAGGCATCTCTTGCTTAACCTCCGAAGTATCCTTATCTTCCCTGAGACCTTGGAATGAAGGATGGCGAATAAGGCCGTCCTGTGTCCACTCCGTAAAGGCTACCTCGCATAGCAGCGCGGGCTTGACCCAATGAATGGAGCGCCATTCGCCAGCGCCCAACCCGGCGGTTTCGACGCGTGTCAGAATGGGTTGCTTAGCCGATAACCGGGCAAAACGATCCACCAGGTCGCGAGCGCTTTTCATCGAAAAACCGGTTCCAACTTTGCCGGCGTAGTGGAGTGTGCCATCCTTCCGGTAGCCAAGATAGAGTGCGCCCAGAGCACGTTCACCCTTACGGGCGTCACTGAAGCCGAGGATCACGAATTCCTGGCGTTGCGTGCACTTGATCTTGAGCCAGCTTCTTTGGCGCCCAGCAACATATGGCGCATTTCCTTCCTTTGAGACGATGCCTTCAAAACCGGACTCGCAGGCTTTGGCGAACATTTCCGAGCCATGACCTGCGATGTGCTCGCTATATCGGAGCCAAGCTCCCTGCTTCGATGTCCTCAGAAGAGTCCGCAGCTTTTCCTTGCGCTGAACCAGGGGAAGTGCGGTTAGATCGATCCCGTCCAGGTGAAGCAGGTCGAATACGTAAGCGACGATTCTACTCGCGCTGCCCCCTTCGCCTAGTGCGTTTTGCAGGTCCTGAAAACTGCTTTTGCCTTGAGGGTCGAGCATAACGGCTTCCATATCTAAAACCGCATCTTTCACTTTTAGCCCCTCCAGCGCCGACCTAAGGGACGGAAAGCTTCCGGTCCAATCCTTGCCATTGCGCGTGCGCAGTAGCGGCACCTTACCGCTAACGAACCCGAGCAGGCGATAGCCGTCAAATTTCATCTCGTGCAGCCACTGTGAGCCTTCCGGTGGCACGTCTACAAGAGTGGCAAGCTGTACTTCGGGATAGCGCCTGGTCAGTCGGGCCAACTGGTTTCCAGAAACGGATGTCTCGCCCGCCTTTATAAGTGCCAATAATTAACGAGAGCAATTACGTTTCCAGATTCATCAGCACTGAAACTTCGGAACAAGGCGGGCTGCACGACGTCTACCCAAGGTATATGGCATCTCGGACGCTCGACAATCGCCCGATCCCTGGCTTCCCAAAAGGTCTCTCCCAAAGGACCGGCCTCACCGGATGCTGATGTACTTTATCAATCGCGCCGGGAAGGGGCTTAGCAAGGATCGTCGAGCCGAGTTGGAGAAGGCGAAAAAGATCCTCTCTGATCGCATTCAGCAGGAGAAAGACGCGAAAGAATTGTTCGAAACTGTTCAGGTCAGCGAGCCTTTTCTCAGACGACCCGAATTGGCCGGCTGCTCTTTATGATCGCCGGAAATCTCTTCGCCGGCCTTGGCGTTCTGTTTTGGTGACGCCGTGCTGATCTGCTCATGGCGAGCAGCGTTGAAACCTTCCAGATGCGAAAGAGCCCATTTCTTGATACTCGGCTTCACGGCAGATCGCTGTACGACAGCTTCCGCTGCCGATGGCTCGTCCCTAGGCCGGAACCAGGCCTGCCACACGAGCTCTAATAACGGCGACATCGATTTAGCTACGTACTTAGGGAGCGTAACTCGCGTGGGTGGCTTGACTTAGCCTGGCGAAACAGATTGCGCGGCAGGCCGATCCTGGAGGCACGGTCACGGCCTTCTCGAATCCGACGGACACAATGCGTATTTTGCACACCAGATCGAATCTGCTCGTCCCTCGCCATGGTCCACAAGGACAGCCACGCGACTCTCCACGCACGTTGGGCCTAACTCTATCGACGAAGCGCCCCACGCATTAGATTGTAAAGGCAAGCGATTGAGAAATCGGGATTACGGGTTCCGCTGCCGCGGTCGCAAATGCGCTTTACCACCGAATCAGTATTGTTGGACAGATCCCCATTGGTCCGCCACTGTCGTGCGCGCGATTGCGGCATGGGAGTCCACATGCGTGCACAGCGTATTGCGCGCCGCCTGATACGCTAAACGAGCCCTGGCCACTCGCCATTGACTACGGTCGTTGTGGATCGTCGAATCGAAAGTCACAATCTCCACATAGACAGCCAAGTCGGCCTGCATTCGGGCGGTAAGGATGCCACAGGAACGGCAAGCATCTTGCGGCGGTTGCATCTATTCTCACAACGTACCAAATTATCGCGTTATCGCGCGCCACCCTACTAGGATGGTCCCTAGGCGACGCCGTTGGCGATGAGACCCAGGATTCCAGCGCGCGACTTTGATGCGACTCGAGACATATTGCCCAAAACAATACGAACGGCTAGAGGTACGTCGCTTGGAAATGGCTCCGGTCACTTTCGAGGAAGACTCAGATAAAACTGAAGTCGATCAGGCTGCGAAACGATCTCTGCGAAATGGCACAGGCAGAAGGGACGTAACGAATTCGCTCTGAAACGGTCTACCCAGCGGAGTTTTTGTACGCCCAGTCCTGCGTGTTTAAAGCCGACTGAGTCTTCTGATGCGTGCCGTGTTCACGGCGCGAACCCTAGGAGCAATCAAAATGCCCGATAGTGTGCCCTATGGCCGCTCTACGCAACATCCTTCTCCGATCCCGGAGATTCATATTCTTTGGATGACGTCCGGATTGGGGTGCGATGGCGACTCCGTCTCCATCACCGCTGCGACGCAGCCCAGTATTGAGGATGTGCTGTTGGGAGCAATTCCAGGTCTCCCAAAGGTCCACCTGCATAACCCCGTGCTGGCGTACGAGACCGGCGACGACTTTCTTAAATTCTGGCATATGGCCAGCAAAGGCCAACTAGAGCCGTTCGTCCTGGTGGTGGAGGGCTCCATCCCAAACGAAAAGATTAAGAAGGAAGGTTATTGGGCGGCGATGGGTACGGACGCCGCCACCGGACAGCCCATCACAACCAATGAGTGGCTGGACCGCTTGTCGTCGAAGGCCTTGGCAATCGTGTGTGCAGGAACCTGCGCGACTTACGGAGGAATCCACGCCATGTCCGGAAATCCTACCGGTTGCATGGGAGTAGCGGACTATCTGGGCCACCGGTGGCTTTCTAAGGCGGGTATTCCTATCGTCAATGTTCCGGGATGTCCTGTCCAACCGGACAACTTCATGGAGACACTGCTTTACCTTCTGTATCAGGTTGCAGGCCTGGCCCCCATGATTCCGCTGGATGATATTGGCCGTCCGAAGTGGTTATTTGGCAGAACTGTACACGAAGGTTGCGACCGAGCCGGCTACTACGAGCAGGGCGACTTCGCTACCGAGTATGGAGCCCCGCAGTGCATCGTAAAACTAGGCTGTTGGGGACCGGTGGTGCAATGCAACGTGCCCAAACGCGGTTGGATGGCCGGAATCGGCGGCTGTCCCAACGTGGGCGGAATTTGCATCGGCTGCACGATGCCCGGTTTCCCAGACAAGTTCATGCCGTTTATGGACGAACCGCCGGGCGCGCGCGTATCCAGCAACATGTCTGGAGCCTACGGGCGTGTCATGCGCGGGTTGAGGTCAATCACGAAGAACACACTCAACAAAGAGCCTAAGTGGCGCCATCCTCGGCCGCAATTAACCACGGGTTACCATCCCAAGTCCTATTAACTCGAAGTCGTGACAGGAAGGAACAGAGTTCATGAGCACAGTGACCACGCCTCATTCCGGCACACCCATCGAATCCAGAAAACTGGTCGAAATGAACTGGGATCCGATTACTCGTATCGTGGGCAGCCTGGGAATCTTCACCAAGATCGACTTCGAAAACCGGCAAGTTGCCGAGTGTCACAGCACGTCGTCGATCTTTCGTGGCTACAGCGTCTTTATGAAGGGAAAAGATCCCCGCGACGCGCATTTCATCACCAGCCGGATTTGTGGAATCTGCGGCGATAACCACGCCACCTGCGCCATGTACGCCCAGAACATGGCGTTCGGCGTCCAACCGCCAGCCTTAGGCGAATGGATTACGAATCTGGGCGAAGCCGCGGAATACATGTTCGATCACAACATCTTCCAGGACAACCTGGTGGGCGTGGACTTCTGCGAGCAGATGGTGAAGGAAACCAATCCGAAGGTCCTTGCCAAAGCGGAGACGACGCTTTCACCGCATTCAAATCTTCACGGATTTCGCACCATCGCGGATATCATGCGGGCGCTGAATCCGTTTACCGGATCGTTTTACAAAGAAGCCTTGCAAATGAGCCGGATGACACGTGAGATGTTCTGTTTGATGGAAGGCCGCCACGTGCACCCGTCGACGCTTTATCCGGGCGGCGTTGGAACCGTGCCAACCGTACAACTTTTTACCGACTATCTGGTTCGCCTTATGAAGTATGTCGAGTTCATGAAGAAAGTGGTGCCTCTCCATGACGATCTGTTCGACTTTTTCTACGACGCGCTGCCCGGATATGAGGAGGTGGGCCGTCGGCGGATTCTGCTGGGGTGCTGGGGGTCCTTCAACGATCCGGCTCACTGTGACTACAAATACAAACACATGACCGATTGGGGAAGAAAGATGTTCGTCACGCCCGGCGTAGTGGTGGACGGAGAGCTGGTCACGACCGATCTGGTGGATATCAATCTGAACATTCGGATTCTCTTGGGGAGTTCTTATTACGACGACTGGATAGATTCGCCTACGTTCGTCAAGTACGATCCGCTGGGCAATCCCGTGGATCAGAGGCATCCTTGGAATCAAACCACTATTCCACGACCTCAGAAGCGGGACTTCGAGGATAAGTATACGTGGGTCATGTCGCCTCGCTGGTACGACAAGCGTACCGGCGATCACCTGGCGCTGGATACAGGCGGCGGTCCGATTGCGCGTTTTTGGGCGACCGCGCTGGCAGGCAGAGTCGACATCGGCTATATCAAAGCCACGGGCAAGAGCGTCAAGATCTATCTGCCAAAAACGACTTCGCTGCCTGAGGTCGAATTCGAATGGAAGATTCCTAAATGGAGCAATGCGATTGAGCGCGATCGCGCCCGCACGTACTTTCAGGCCTACGCCGCTGCCGCCGCGCTGCATTTCGTGGATCAGGCACTCAAGGAACTACACGCCGGTAGAACTGCGACCTGGTCGGATTTTAAAGTCCCAGAGGAGGCAATCGGCTGTGGGTTCCACGAGGCAGTGCGCGGCGTGCTCTCCCATCACGTAGTCATTCGGGAAGGAAAGATCGCGAACTATCATCCTTACCCGCCGACGCCATGGAACGCGAATCCGCGCGATAGCTATGGAACGCCCGGGCCTTATGAAGACGCGGTTCAGAATACCCCGATTTTCGAAGAAAACGGCCCCGACAAGTTCAAGGGAATCGACATCATGCGTACCGTAAGAAGCTTCGACCCCTGCCTACCTTGCGGCGTTCACATGTATTTAGGCAACGGCAAGACACTGGAGACGCATCATTCACCGATGTTTGGAGCGGCTCACTCCGGAGAAGAGCATGAGGGTTAAAGCCGAACGGATCGAGGAGCTGGTCGCCGAACTGGATTCGATCGCGGATCCTCGTGTTCAATCGGTTGCGAGAGAACTGGTTCAATCCGTTACGGAGCTCCATGCGAACGGTTTAGAGCGAGTACTTGAAATCCTTTCCGAATCTGGACCACCGTGCGCGGGGGTTATCGAACGACTTGGAGAGGATGGCTTGGTTGGGCCGCTTATGGCATTACATGGACTTCATCCGTTGCAGCTTTCGGATCGAGTTGCCAGAGCTGTGGCCAAGTTTGGACAAGAGGCACAGCTGCTCGGCATTGAGGACGGGGATGTGCGCGTTCGACTTCTTTCCCAGCCACATGGATGCGGTTCCACTGCAGAGACTCAGCGAGTCGCGCTGGAAGATGCAATCTACAACGCTGCTCCCGATTTGGCGTCTCTTTCTATCGAAGAAGAGTCCATTCCGCAGAGCGGTTTCGTTCCTCTGGAAGCGTTGAGCTTGGGTTCAACCACGTGATTATCGGACAAGCTACCAGATCGCCGCGTCCGTTCCAAGCCCTACGGCAATTTGCCCGGCGCGGTCCGGTCGAATACTGCAATCTGTGCAAGGGTCGCATAGCGCCAACGCATGTGCACCTGATCGATCCCGTCAATCGGAGGATTCTGTGCGCCTGCCAAACGTGCTCGGTCGTTTTTGAAGGCGCGTATAAACCGATTCCCCGACGGGTTCGACTCTTGAATCAGTTCCAGTTGACGGATAGCCAGTGGAACAACTTGGCGGTCCCCATCAACATGGCATTCTTTTTTCAAAGTTCAGCCGTGGATCGCGTAGTCGGGCTATATCCAAGCCCGGCGGGCGCGATT
>JAICXC010000181.1 GCA_025980665.1 Bryobacteraceae bacterium | reverse complement strand
TTGTCGACGGCAAAGGTGGTCCCGGATGGACCGCCGCCCCAACCAAGGGGCGGGCCCGGAGTTCGCTGCGCCGCGAAAGTGAAAAGGCGAACCAGGTTGGCGTGGCTTACGTTCTGAGCCCTGCAGATAACCGGCAGGACGAAAATGCCCGCAGCGAATAGGATCGCTACTCGATGGCGAACACCCACACACTGCCGCCTTCCGGGACCTCAGGATATTGGCCGGGGAACATCCCGTTAAGCTGGTTCTGCATGCCGCGGGAATCGCCGCCCCAACCGGAGAGCACGGCGACATACTCCTTGCCGTCGAGCATGAACGTCGTCGGCGGAGCGAGAATCCCCGAGCTGGTGGGCGACTCCCACAAGAGCTTTCCGTTGGCGGCGTCGAAAGCGTGAATCTTGCGATCGTTAGTGCCGCCGCTGAAGATTACTCCGCCCGCAGTGGCGAGCATGCCTCCCCAATTTGGCGAGGTCGCATATTCGTGGGTCCACACGCGCTGGCCGGTGTCGACATTCCAGGCCTGCACTTCGCCGAAATGGGTGGCGCCAGCAGGACTAGGCGCGGTACCCATCTGAACGCCGGTGTAGGCGCGGCCTGCGACGTAGGTCACCATGGTTCCGGTGGATGATCCGCAGATGTTGTTATTCGCCGGAACGTAAACCATACGGGTCTTGGGACTGAACGCGATGGGCGGCCAATTCTTGCCGCCGTGAAGCCCAGGGCAGAATTCCGCGTGCTTGCCGGTACCGGGCTTGTGATCGGGATCGATCTCGGGCTTGCCAGTCTCGGGGTCCAGTTTCTTAAATACGTTCTGCGTCACAAACGGTTTGCCATCGATGAACTTCATGCGCCCATCGCGGCCGACCACGCTGCGATCTATAAACCACATGTAGCCGTCGCGCGCGAAATCGATCAGACCTTTGATGGTGCGACCGTTGCGCTGGAAGTCCACCAGGATCGGCGGAGAGACTTCATCCCAATCCCAGGAGTCATTCTGGTGATACTGATAATGCCCCTTTATCGCTCCGGTGGCGACGTCGAGTGCAATGGTGGATGAAGTGTAGAGATTGTCGCCGGGCCGCTGGTCGCCCATCCAGGGACCGCCATTGCCGACGCCCCAATACGCGATGTTGGTATCGGGATCGTAATTCCCAGTGACCCATACAGAGCCGCCGCCGTTTTTCCATTGGTCGCCCTTGGGCCAAGTTTCGCTCCCGGGCTCGCCGGGGGCAGGGATCGTATACGTCCGCCACTGCTCCTTGCCGGATTGCGCATCGAAAGCGGCGACGAATCCGCGGATTCCATATTCACCGCCGGAAGCGCCGACCATTACCTTTCCATCGGCGATCAGAGGCGCAAGGGAAATGTAATAGCCCGATTTATTGTCCGCGACCGGGGTGGTCCAGACTTCGCGGCCAGTCTTGGCGTCGAGCGCGACCAGAACAGCCTCGCCGGCGGCGAAGTACACGCGGTCGCCAAACAGGGCGACACCGCGGCTGGTATCATGCGGCACGTTCGATCCGGTGGGACGCGGTCTGCGGTAGCGCCACAGCACGTTCCCGCTCTTGGCATCGATGGCGATCACCTGGTTATTGGGGGTGGAGATGAACATCACGCCGTTGTTGATCAGCGGAGCGGCTTCGTGAACCTTCGGCTCGCCGGTGGCGAACGCCCACACGAGTTTCATCCGCGCGACGTTGTCGGGCGTAATTTGATCGAGGGGACTGTAACCCCAGCCGTCATAAGTACGGCGAATCATGAGCCAATTGTCCGCTTCGGGATTCTTCAGACGCTCGGCCGTCACGGGCTGATAGTTCTGAAGGATGGCCGGTACAGGCGGTGGTGGCGGTGCAGCGCCCCGTTCCTGGGCGGCGCCGCGGCCTAAAGAAAAGACGGCTATTGAAATAGAGGCGAGCGCGAGTGCGCCCGCAGCAGGCAACATGGTCCTCATGGTCGGCATTAAAACAGGGCTCCGGTCGTTTATGATACACGATGTTGGGATATACTGACTCCGCACGGAGGTGGGTATGAGACGTCTTCTGCGGCGTGAAGCGTTGGGAATGCTGGGCATGGGAGCCATCGCTGCGCGCCGGGCGATGGGCGCCGACAATTCCGCGCTGCGCTTCACGGCGCTCGACCATGTGGAGTTTCTCGTGTCGGACGTCGAGAAATCCGCGGCGTTCTATGCAAGGGTCTTCGGCAATACCGTTCTGAAGAACAACAAGACTACGCGACGCTATGTGAAAATCGGCGCGAGTTATCTCGCCATGGATAAGGGTCAAGTACACGTCGACCATTTTTGTGCCGGGATGCCCGGGTTCGACGTGGCGAGCGTGCACGCCACTCTGGATGCGAAAGGCGTGGCTTATCGCGATTTTCCCAGTGGCAAGGATCTGGCAGTCGCCGATCCGGACGGGACCCGGCTGCAGCTCGCGACCGACAACGGCTGGGCTCAATTGTTGACCGGCACGGCGTCCCCCGAGGCGACCTCAATCGGAGGTGAGGCAATCTTCCGCCCCACGGGTATCGATCACATTTTGCTCAACGTGACTGACCCCGAAAAATCGACAGCGTTCTACGAGAAGATTCTCGGTCCAGTTACGCAGCGCAATAACAACCGGATCTGGTTCCAGGCGGGCACCGGGCGAATCGGGCTATTGAAGACGTCGGCCGGCGAGAAGGCCGGAGTGAATCACTATTGTGTTTCGGTCGAGAAGTTCGATTACGATGCCGCCGTCAAAAAGCTGCAGCAGGCGGGCGTGAAGCTCGATAAGCCCGAGATCGCGGGCGCTCCCGACCTGCGCGATCCGGATGGGTATCGCGTGCAGGTGATGGGTCCGCGGGCCTAGTGAATTAAGAAAGCTTACTTTTTTACGCTCTTCATCCACTTCAGGATGGGAGCGGTGACACTATCGTCCGCCGTATTGGGCGAGAACACTTCCGACATATGGCTGTGATCCTTGAACACCATCACCGTGGGGCAATGTCCGACCATGCAGAGCTGGTCCTTGAGGATTTCGTGAAACTCGGCCACCCCGGGAATATCGATTTCACCCGAGCCCAGAAAGAACTGAGTATTGGCTTTGAGAATCCCTGGCAAATTCGATCGTGCGAGCTGAGTAGCCGGATCCAGAGGCGCACGTCCGAATCCCTTGCCCTTACCGCCTTTCCCGTCTGGAGGAGGTCCGCCCTTGCCATCGGGCGGAGGGCCACCCTTCGGAGGACCGCCCGGTCCGCCACGTCCGGGAACAACCACTGGTGCGATGTTGAAACTCGGGGTGCCCATCAGGACAACGCCTTTTAGCCCCACGCCCATAGGCCCGTAAAGTTCGGGATGGCCGACGTATGTGGAAACCGGGCCGGTGCCGGCCGAGTGTGCCCAGATAAAAACGCGATCCGGATTGCCTTTGTACTTCGCGATATTCCGCTGCACCCAATCGATCACGCGTGCGATGTCCTTGGCGGTCTCATTCCATTCCAGGCCCTGGCCGCCACGGCGCTGTACATTTACACCGGTCATGCCGTTCTTCACGGCCCACAGCATAATGTTGTCGTAGAAGGCGTCGCCGTCGGGCACCGGCTCGATCTTGTTACCTGCGCCGCCCGAGACGTAAATCAAGACCGGACGCTTTCCGCCGCCCTTTTCCGGAGAGAAGACGTCGAGTACGGTGCGGTCATTGTCGAAATATTTGATGTCGCGGTCGACTTTTACGCCAGGGTAGGGAGCCTTGGGTTGCAGAGGCCGGTACAGTTTGGCCGTGCCGGCGGGATTGACGACGCGTCCCATTTCCTTGAGTTTGGCGGCGATATCAGGAGGCACGGCGGCGTAGGATGCGGCAGCGAGCAGGGACGTGAGCAGGAGAGATTTAGCAAGCATGACGGAAGTCGAGTTTAACACAGCGCTTAATGCACTGGCCGCATCAGAACAGTCGTCCGGCAACTGCCTCCGCCGCTGCCATACACGCGCGGCGAGAGATCCTTATTGAGGGCGATGCGCACCTCTTCCAATTCCGCATCGCGATAGCACGACACGCGAAAGGCTCCGCTGGGAAAACTGGGATTTGCCGCGGCCATCCGGGCTTCGATCTCCTCCGGATTCAATCGCAAATCGCGCGCAGGGGCTCGCAGGTTGTCGGGAATCTTGACCATGTCGCGCGCCCGCCGGACAAATGTGAAATAATCCGACGCGCTCAAGCCTGTGCACGTGCCATGCGCGGCCCATTCGTGCTGGATCAGCGATTCAGTGGGAATGTAATCCAACGTGGCACGCACGATATCTTGCGCGACGGGCCTCGCGGGTCCGCAATTTTCCGGACCCCGGCCGCTTTCGACTTGCGGCCAGAGTCCATGTACAACGAAACCGACGTGGCGTCCGTTGCCGCACTCGCGAGGATCCTTGTTGCCGGTGGGTTGGGCGCAAAAGTCGGGCGCGTAGGAGAGCGAGAGAAGATAGTAGGAAAACGACGGGTCATTCTGCTGTTTCTTTTTATGCGAGCGCGCATCGGCAGCGGAGGCAACCAGTACGCACATCAAGATAACCGGCACGATTGTTTTTATCGGCATCGCTAGCAGCCATCTTACAATCGATCTCGTTACAATCGATCGATGCTCCTTCTCTGCCCCGTTCGGGGCTGCCACCTTGCATTGGCGCGCGAGGAGAAGCGGGCGGTCTGCAAACGAGGACACTCATTCGATGTCGCGCGCAGCGGATACATCAATCTGCTCCAACCGCAAGATCGGCGGTCCAAGAAACCGGGCGATTCCGCGGATGCTGTAGCGGCGCGGCGGCGCTTGCACGATCGCGGCGCGACCGAGCCGTTGCTGCGTGGGATTGCGGAGATTGTAGCCGCGCGCGCGAACGATATTGTGCTCGATGCCGGCTGCGGCGATGGTTTCTATCTCGGCAGTCTTGCGTCGCAGATTGGATTCGATGCCCACGGGATCGACATCTCCATTCCCGCGGTGGAGGCCGCGGCGAAGCGGTATCCCAAATGCGAATGGATTGTCGCGAATGCCGATCGCTTTCTGCCTTACGCTGACCGTTCGTTTTCCATCGTCCTGTCGATCACGGGGCGGATGAATGCGGACGAATTCCGGCGTGTGCTGCGCGACGATGGACGACTGTTGGTCGCGTTAGCTGCGCCAGAGGATCTGATCGAGCTGCGCGGTAAGGGTCGCGATCGCGTAGATCGGACCGTCGAGACGTTCGCCAAACACTTCACGATGGCCGAACGGCGCCAAGTTGTCACCTCGGCCGATCTCGACGTTGAAGCCGTTCAGGATGTCCTGCTCTCGATTTATCGGCCGATGCGGTCGCAGCCCGTCGAAGCGATGCGCGTGACATTCAGTCTGGATCTGCTGTTGTTTCGACCGCGCTAGACTCGAGGCTTGGAACGAAAGATCTTTTGGCTGACCTTCGGCGTCCTGGGCCTGATCGCCGATTTCGTTCTGCCTTTCTGGTGGGGACTGCTCTCCACCATTCCGATCTTCGCGCTTAGTTGGTGGGTGGCCTATCGCAGTGATTGGTTCTAAGCTTACTCGAGAATGTTCGCCTCAAAGTCCACAATCTCGCCGTCCTCAAACGAGTAGCGGATCTGGATCGGGTGGCAGCACACCTCGCAATCCTCGACGTAGGTTTGACTCTTGACCGCCGGATCGAGGACCATCGAGATCTCCTGCCAGCAGTACGGACACGAGAAGAAGTGCTCCATATGACTTGTAAGAAGTGCAGAACTCCTATGAAAGAACTCAAAGGGCACATCTACCACAAGAAGCGAAAGTGGAAATGCCCTAAGTGCGGCAGAGCCCGGATGCAACAGCCAAAATAATTGTAATTGACAAAACGGTTCAAAACTTCATACTATATCCGTAGCGGATATAGTATGAAGAAACCACCCGATCTGCTGCCCTTGACGCCTCCAGTCTTTCACATCCTCCTGGCTCTGGCCGATCAAGAACGTCACGGCTATGGCATCATGCAGGACGTCGCACGGCAGACTAATGACGCGCTTCAATTGGGTCCTGGCACTTTGTACGGCTGTCTCAAGCGGATGCTGGC
>JAICXC010000012.1 GCA_025980665.1 Bryobacteraceae bacterium | reverse complement strand
TACGGCGTCTTTACGAACGGAGCCAAGAAATTGGAGCGATGACTTGATCTTTCGCGAAGTCGAAGATCCAGACCTGATCGCCAAAGCGCGGCGCGGGGATGTGGAGGCCTATAACCTCCTGGTATCCCGGTGGGAGAAGCGTGTCTTTAACTATCTCCTGCGGCTGGTTTCGAATCGTGAAGATGCCATGGATGTGAGCCAGGACGTGTTTTTGAAAGCCTACCAAAGCCTGCCCAAGCTGGACGATCCGGCCCGTTTTCCGGGATGGTTATTCCGGATCGCGCACAACCAGGCGTTCTCGATGCTGCGACGCAAGCGGCCGGAAACCGAGCTGGCCGGCGAACCGCGGCCTGCTGACCTGAATCCGCGTCTGCTTCCCATAGAGCTTTCGCTGGCCGTCGAGACGGCTCTGGGCCGGTTAAGTCCCGACCAGCGGGAAGCCGTGCTGCTAAAGGTTTACCAAGGCTTCAAGTTCGAAGAGATGGCCGAAATCCTGGAGTGCCCGGTGTCCACGGTGAAGTCGCGGTTGTATACCGCGCTCGACTTGCTCAAAACGACATTAGCTCCCATGCAAAAAGCTGCCTTGCGAGGTGAATTATGAGTTGTGTCTCCCCCGAATCGAAACCCGACTGGAAGGCCTACGTGCTGCGCGAACTTGGTCAAGACGCGCATCGCCAGGCGGAAGCGCATCTGGCCACCTGTTCGATCTGCCACGAAGAGGTGGCCACACTACGCTTAACGCTCGATACCCTCTCGACGCTGCGCGAGGAAGAGATGCCTCGGCGGATTGCTTTCGTCTCGGACAAAGTGTTCGAGCCGCGCTGGTGGCAGCGCGTATTTAACCCCACCTTCGCTGCGGGTGTCCTGGTAGCTGTCGCGATTCTGATCCACGGGTTTATGGGGACGGGGCACACGAGCCAGGATCAAGTGGATGCCGCCGTGACTAAGGCGGTTTCGCAAGTGGAAGCGCGGCATATGCAGGAGATCCGCGCGATGTCCGAAGAGCTCGATGTGCGGAATAAGCAAGTCGCAAACATGTATCGCAACGCGGTTCTAAGCCGGTAAAAGGATTCTGTCATGAAAACTATGAAATCGTTTGTTCTTCCCCTGGGCTTAATTTATGTGACCCTTGTGTCCGCTGCATACGCTGCGGCGGGTGAAACTCCACGCGTGAACCGGGTCCAGATGGAAATTGCGGAAAAGAGCCTGGACGCTACGCTTCAGCGCTTCACGCCCGACAATACCTCCACCCTGATCGGCCTGTCTCGCGGGGTCTATTTGGAAGGCGTGGGCGTGGTGCTGACGGCCGAGATGATCCTGGTCAATGCGCCGGTTCAGATCATGAAGCCGCTTCCGACCAAGGAAGAACTGGTGCAGATGCACAAGACGAAACTTGCGCGCGTTCCGCAGTTGAAGAAGGTCTTGAAGGATGCTCTGGTTTCCGCAGCAACCTCGCTCGACACCATTCCGCCTGATGAGCAGATTATGATCGCGGTGATTATTCAGCGATTCTCATTTGAAGACGCCACCGGCGTACCGGTCCAGGTCACGTTGCAAGCCTCGAAACGAAAGCTGCTCGAATCCAAGGGTGCTGCCCTGGACGCCGTGATTAAGATCACCGAAAACTAAGTCGTTGCAGATAATTTAAGATGCGGCTGGGCGAGATCCTCATCGAGCGGAAGTTCATCACTCCGGACGATCTCGCCCGCGCGCTCGACATTCAGAAAGAGCGCGGCGGTGAGAAGCTCGGCAAGATCATGGTGGATCTGGGCTTCATCGCCATGCGCGATTTACTCTCGGCCCTCGCTGAGCAGTTGCACGTTCCGGTGCTGACTCTTGAAGGCCCGCCCGCTGTCTCGCCCGAGCTGGAAAACCTGGCCCCGCGATTTCTCCGCCAGTTCCGCTGCCTTCCCGTTGCTTTGCACGACCACACGGTCACACTTGCCATGGCAGATCCGCTGGATTTCGAGACTCGCAATGCAGTCGAGTCGTCCACCGGCCTGACGGTGTTGGCTGGCATCGCGCTGGAGCAGGAAATCCTCGACTCGATCGACCGTTACTACGGTCAGACGGCCAAGAACGAAGCCGAACTGGCTTCGCCCGTGGGCGAATCGGAGGATCTGGACCACCTCCGCGACATGGCCAGTGAAGCACCCGTGATCCGACTGGTGAACGCGATGATCGGGCAAGCGGTCGAGCAGCGCGCCAGCGACATCCACATCGAGCCGTTCGAGAAAGAATTCCGCATCCGCTACCGGATTGACGGAGTTCTGGCGAATCAGAGTTCGCCGCCGCGCGAGCTGAAAGCCGCGATTATCTCGCGCGTCAAGCTGATGGCGCGGCTGAATATCGCCGAACGACGGCTCCCGCAGGACGGTCGCATCAAGATCAAGACACTAGGGCGCGAGGTCGACTTGCGCGTATCCACTCTCCCCACGCTGTACGGCGAAAGCGTGGTCATGCGTTTGCTCGATCGCTCGGCTGGCGATTTTTACGATCTTGAAAAGCTTGGCTTCGACGATCACATGCTGCGGCGCATGACCTACTACACATCGCTTCCGCACGGCATTTTCCTGGTAACGGGACCCACGGGTAGCGGTAAATCGACGACGCTCTACTCCGCGCTCAAGCGCATCAATCAGACCGACAAGAAGATCATCACCATCGAAGATCCGGTGGAATATCAGATGGACGGGATCAACCAGATCCACGTGAATCCGCAGATCGGATTAACTTTTGCCGGAGGCTTGCGGCACATCGTGCGTCAGGATCCGGATGTGATCATGATCGGCGAAATCCGCGACCGCGAGACTGCCGATATCGCCATTCGCGCCGCGCTCACCGGCCACTTCGTGTATTCGACGCTGCACACCAACGACGCACCTAGTGCCATCACGCGCCTGACCGACATGGGCGTCGAGAATTATCTGCTGACGTCGTCACTGGTGGCAGTTCTCGCGCAGCGCCTGGTCCGCGTGATCTGCCCACACTGCCGGCAGTCGGCGGGCGAGGTCACCGCGCCCAATGGCGATCGCATTCAAGCGTTCCAAGGCGCGGGATGCGAGCATTGTTTCGGAACCGGCTATCACGGCCGGGTCGGGATCTTCGAGCTAATGGAATTGAATGAAGAGCTTCGTTCGATCATCATGCGGAATGAAGACGCCAGCATTATCACCGCCGCCGCGCGCCGCAACGGCATGCGCAATCTGCGCGACGATGGTTGGGACAAAGTCGCTCGCGGCGTCACCACATCGGATGAAGTTATCCGCGTTACACAAGAGTTTTAGGATATGGCGACGACCTTCTTTTTCCGCGCAGTCGCCTCGGACGGCAAGCCCCGCACCGGTACGCTCACTGCCGAGAACGACAAGGTAGTGGCCAGCGAACTGCGCCGGCAAGGCCTGATACCGGTGTACATAGGGTTGGATAAAAAGAGTGGCAGCTTCGAGATCAAGCTGCCGTCGTTCGGCCGCAGCCACCGCAAGGACGTGTTGTTCTTCACCCAGGAACTCGCCACGCTGCTCAACGCAGGTGTGCCGCTCGATCGTGCACTGTCGATTGTCGCGCAGCTCACCAATCGTGGCGATTTTCGCGCCGTGGTTATGGATGTGATGCGCATCCTCAAGGGCGGCAAATCGCTGGCGGAGAGCCTGGCCACGCGCCCGTCGCATTTTTCCGAACTTTACATCAACATGGTGCGCGCGGGCGAAGCCTCCGGATCACTGGCCCAGATTTTCGACCGGCTGGCCGAGTTCGAACGTACCCGCGACGATCTCCGGGGTTACATCGTCAGCTCGCTGATTTATCCCATCCTGCTGAGTCTGGTCGGCCTGGGATCGATTTTCGTGCTGCTGAATTTCGTGGTCCCGCGCTTCGCGTTGATCTTTTCTGACCCCAGGATGAAAATCCCCACGCCGACTCTCATCCTGCTCGAGGTCAGCGCGATCGTGCAAGCGTATTGGCTGCCCGCGGCCATCGCGATGCTCGCGGCGCTGGTTCTATTTCAGATTTACATCCGCACCGTGGCTGGCCGCCTGTGGTGGGACACGATTCGTCTGAAGATGCCTTTGCTCGGCGACGCTTTGCGAAAAGCCGAGACCGCTCGCTTCGCACGCGCCATGTCGACGCTGGTCGCCGCCAGCGTGCCGCTGGTGCAATCGATCGGTATCGCGCGAGGCATTCTGAATAACCGCTGCATGTCCGGAACACTGGAGCAGGTCGCGCAAGGCGTGAAGCGCGGAGAGGGAATCGCAGGACCGCTGACCCGCGCCGGGGAATTTCCTCCGCTTGCGGGTCACCTGCTCACCGTCGGCGAAGAGACCGGACATCTGGACACCATGTTTAACCGCATGGCTGATATTTACGACGGCGAAACGCGAACCGCCATCCGGCGTTTCACGGCGCTGTTTGAGCCGCTCATCATCCTGGTGATGGGCCTAGTGGTAGGGAGCCTGATCATGAGCCTGATGATGGCCATCACGAGCATCAACGACATTGCTATATGAAAACCAGCCATATGAAAAACATTCAACGCAGAAAGTCTGAACGAGGCGTCACGCTGATTGAAATGCTGGTGGTGATCACCATCATCGGCTTGATTTCCGGGCTGGTGGCTGTGAACGTCATCCGCCAGGGCGAAAACGCCAAGAAGCAAATCGCCAAAACGCAGATTGGCTCCTTCACGAATGCGCTGGGCATTTATAAGCTGGACACCGGGTCATATCCTACAACAGCGCAAGGGTTGCAAGCGTTGCGCGAGAAGCCCGGTGAAATGCCCAATTGGGCGGGGCCCTATCTTCCGAAAGACGTTCCGCTCGATCCCTGGGGCCGTCCGTACGAGTACAAATACCCGGGCGACCACGGAGAGGACCCGGACATCATTTCGGTGGGTCCCGACGGCCAGCAGGGCGGAGACGACATCGTTAGCTGGAGCAACAAGTAGTCAGTGACAGTTGCGGTTCACAGGCGGACCCAAAAAGGCGTCACGCTAATCGAGGCGCTGATCGTCGTGGCGCTGATCGCCATGATTGCCGCTGTGAGCTTTCCGGCGGTCAGTTCCGGACTCGATACACTGCGGCTGCGCTCCACGTCTGACGCCATGGTCTCCTTCCTCAATATCGCGCTCGATCACGCCGACCGCCGCCAGCAGGCCGTCGAGGTGATTGTGTCGCCTCGCGACAACATGATGCTAAGCCGCACGGCCGACTTAGGCTTTTCGCGAAGCCTGGAGATTCCCGCTCTGGTCCACATCGTTTCCGTGCTGCCGGCCTTGCCGATTTCGATCGATCCAGGGGAGCCGCGCCATTTTCTGCTATATCCCGGCGGCTCGGTGCCTGGAATCGGGATCGAGATCGCGACCCTTCGGGGACGTAAGCGCCTGGTCAGCGTGGATCCGGTTACCGGCTCGCCCCGGTCGGAGGTCGTGCAATGAAGACGCATCAACGCGGCTTCACGCTCCTGGAGGCGCTGGTCGCCACCATGATTATGGGCATTGCTGTAGCCGGCATTCTGGAAGCGTTGACGGCATCTACGCGCAACGTTATGCGGCTCACCCAAGCCGATCGCGCCGTGCTTCTTGCGCGCACCAAGATGGACGAACTGCTGGTCAACGATGGACTGATTCGGAAAGCTGATTTGGGCGGGCCCTTTTCCGCCGCCGAGGCCGGAGGGATGGCCGCCGGCTGGCGGGCGCGTGTGACACCCATCGAATCCGCTCCCGCGGCGACAGAGCGCAACTGGGTCATCGACCGCATCGAACTCGAAATCTGGTGGATGGATGGCGCCACGCGCCGCAGCTTTTCTCTCGAAGGCTACCGCAGGTCGCTCTTGCCGCCGGGAGAAGGGATTTAGTGAGACACGGGCGGCAGACCGGGTTTACTTTGATGGAGCTGATGATCTCCATCACGCTGGTAGCGGCGATCGCCACCGGCATGCTGTTGGCGATGCGCGGGGGCCTGCTCTCTCTGAACAAGACGCAAACCCGACTGGATGAGAATCGCCGGGCGCTGGGCGTCCAGCGGATTCTCTCTTTGCAACTCGCAGGAGCAATGCCGGCGCGGACCGGTTGTAACGGTCAATTGAGTCCGTATGCCTTTCGGGGCACGGCCACGGCGCTCCAAATGGTGAGTACGTATTCGATCGCCGAAGGCTCGCGCGGCGCGCCGCACATCGTCGAATATCAGGTTGCTGCGGACGAGGGCGCCACTCTGAAGTTGATTGTGTATGAACGCCTCTACGCCGGCCCGGCGAGCACCGCGGGGTTTTGCGGCGAGAGCGTCGTTCTACAGGGATCGCCCCAGCCCTTTGTGGCCGCGAGTCATTTAGCATATTGCCGGTTTTCCTATTTCCAGATGAATCCGGATACGCAGTTTCGCGGAGGTAGCTGGATCGGTGAATGGGCGGCGCCCACCATGCCCTCGGCAGTTCGCATCGAGATGGCACCGGCGGTTTCCGATCCCAACCGGCTGCCGATCGTCGCGATCACCGCTCCGCTGTATGTCAATCGTTTCTTCGATGAGGTCCATTACGATGATTACTAACAGCCAGCGGCGCGACGAGGCAGGCGGCGCGCTGCTGACGGTCCTGTGGGTCTCGGCCGCGCTGGCCGCGATAGCGCTATCTATATCCACATCGATTCGCGCCGAGACGGATCATGCCGGCACGGCAGGCGATGGTCTTCGCGCGATGTATCTCGCCACCGGATCGGTGGATCGGGCGACGCAATGGCTGTTGTGGGGAACCGGATCCGATCAGTTCTTCGATCGCCATCAGTACAGTGAAAAATCTCGCTTTTACTTTTCATATCCCAGCGGAGACGTCGTTGTAGAAATGACGCCCGAGGCCGCCAAGCTCAACATCAATCAAGCTTCGGGGGAGGATCTGGTGCGCCTGGTGACTGCCTTGACCGGGGACACCCGGCGTGCAGCGCAGGTAAGCGCCGGGATTCAGAGCTGGCGCGGCGGTGGTGGGTCTGTTGCTGACTCCTCGAATGAGACGTCGGGTTCGACTTTTCAGCCGCGAGGCGCGTCTTTTGAAGAGATCGAGGAATTATTGCTGGTGCCGGGGATAACTCCAGAACTGTATTACGGAAACTACGTATTGGAAGGGGATCGCTTATCCCCGCGCGGAGGCCTGCGTGACAGCTTGTCTGTCTGGGGATCGACTGGTCCATTCGACGCGAATGGGATCAGTCCCGCGTTGCTCGAAACTCTGGGAGCCTCGCCCGCAGCCATCGCTCAACTGATGCAGCGCCGTGCCCAGGCGCCCTTTCGCAATCTGGCGGAAGTTGCCGCGCTGGGTATTCCCGTCAACCGCCTGGAGGTAAACGGGGAACATCTCATCTGGAATATCCGGGCCACCGCGCGGCTGCGCCGGCCCGACGGCTCGCCGTCTGAAGTGGTCCGCTCCGCATCCGCCGTAGCGAAGCTAGTCCTTCCGCCGCGGAATCGCCTGCGCGATCCAATCCAGTTGCGCGTTCTGCGATTTTACGAAGATGCATGGTCGGAGTTCGCGGCAGCCACGCCCGCGCCGTACACCGGGAAGAAGTTGCCATGATCCCCGCCGGACTCAGAAAGTGGACGGCGATCGGAAGCGGCGTCGGCCTGGATATCGCCGGACCCAAGGGTAGCGAATCCCTGCGAGTTTCCGCAGTGCGAGTGAGACCCCAAGGCGCGCGCGTCCTGGGCGGCTTCACCGTGGATGATGTTCAACATCAGCCCGCAGCCGGCTGGGGAGCCGACTATGCGGCGTTTCTGGGCAAGCTTGGAATGCGTCACGTCGCGGCCAACGTCGTGCTGCCGCGTCACGAAGTAATCATCCGCCAACTGGCCATGCCGGGAGTTTCCGGCAAGGACCTGGCCGGCGCG
Organism: Bryobacteraceae bacterium; assembly: GCA_025980665.1. GTDB lineage: Bacteria > Acidobacteriota > Terriglobia > Bryobacterales > Bryobacteraceae > Palsa-187. The sequence goes on along the minus strand of JAICXC010000012.1, from coordinate 53,466 downwards.
ATTCAGTTCCAGCTGGATGGCTTGCATCCCTACAACGAAGACGACGTGGTCTCCAGCTGGACGCAGCTCGAGCATTCTTCCACCGTGTTGGTGGCGATTGTACGCCGTGATGTGGTCCAGCGCTATGCCACGCTGTTTGCGGAAGCCGGAATCAAGATTGCCGGATTCACCTGCTCTGCCGCGGTGACGTATTCGGCGTTGCGGATGTTCGGCGGCACTCCGCCCGCTGAGCTACTGGCCTACGAGGCCAGCGAGAGCGAAATCGAAATTTATGGCGAAAGCCCGTCCAAACCGGTTTTCTCGGCTGCTTTCCACATGCAGGAAGGCGTCGACTTGGAACGCGCCGCGGCGCTGGCCTCAGCCGAACTCCGGTTAGAATCCGCGCCTACCATGCTGCCTCTGCGGGAGATGCTCAGAGCCGATCCCGCGCTGCCTTTCGCCGCTGCACTCGGTTCGGCATGTCCGCGCTCTTGTCTTCCGCTGAACTTGCTACCGGTCGAGCAGCGCCAAACCAGTTCGCCCATGGTGTGGGTTCCTTCCACAGTGTTGGCGGCGCTGGTGCTGCTGGCGGTGGGCGCGACTACCGCCCTCCCGGGATTCGAAAGCCGCCGCTATTTGGGCGAGATCAATGCGGAAATTGCCAAAGTTCAACCGGCTGCCACCCGCGCCGCGGCGCTCGATCGCGACATCGACTTGACGCGCAAGCGCACGCTCCTGCTGGATGCTTTCCGCGCCCGCAGCAAGGCCGACATGGATGTGTTGGCGGAGATGACTCGTCTGCTGGCTCCGCCTGCCTGGCTCACGTCGCTCGATCTAAACGGCCAGCAGGTCGCCGTGACCGGCGAGACCGATCAGGCCGCAGTTTTGCTAAAGGCGATCGATGCGTCGCCGCAGTTCGAATCTTCCGAATTTGTGTCGCCACCCCAGCGCACGGCGACCGGCGAGATATTCCGCATCCGGACCACGCGCGAGGCCAGCCGCCAAGGCAAGCTTCCATGAGAAAACTGGAACCGCGCGAAAAGAAGGCCGTGATTGCTTTGGGCGCAACGCTGGCGCTAACTGCCCTCGTGCTCGCCTATGAATTCTGGCCGGCCGGCACGCCTGCGCTCGCGGAGGCGTCTCCGCAGTCCGTGCCGCAAATGGAACAGCGCCTGGCACGAGTACGCGAGATCGCCGCAACGGTTCCGGGAAAACAGGAGATTTTGAAGAAGGTCGCTGCCGACCTGGAGAGTCGCGAGAAAGGGCTGATCCGCGCGGAAACCGCGCCCCAGGCCCAGGCGCAGGTGGTAACGATCCTCCGCGATCTGGCAGCCTCCGAGTCGCTCACGCTCCGCAACTACGAGCTCGGCGCCATCAGCGCCTTCGGCGACGATTACGGTGCGGTGAATGTCTCTATTCAAGTCGAATGCCGCATCGAGCAGCTGCTCAATTTCCTGGCTGCTTTGGCCGCTCGGCCCGAGCTGATCGCGACGCGCGATCTGCGTGTGCTTGCCGGCGATCCAAAGCAGAAAACGTTGAATGTCCGCATCACCGTAGCGGGCCTGGTACCAAAGAATCTTGCGCCGAAGAAGGGAGCGTAGCCGCAGCGTACACATGAACCGTAAGATCCTCGCTTTGAATCTCGCTCTGCTGGCGTTGTTAGGAACGCTCGGATGGATGCTGCGCGCGCACTGGCGTGAGACCCGTGCCCAGGAACTGGCCACGCTGGCGAAAGCCGCGCGTGCCAAAGCCCAGCTTCCGCCGCCCTCGCCCACGCCGCCCGAAGCGGTCGTGCCGGCCAACTATCTGGACGTCGCGCAGAAGACGCTGTTCTCGAAGGATCGCAATCCGAACGTGATTATCGAGACCGTTGCGCCGCCGCCGCCAAAACCGGAGGAGCCACCCCCGCCGCGCCCCGAATACTTCGGCCAGATGGGGATCAACGAGCCCGTCGCGATTCTCAGTACCGAGAAGGGCGCGCAGAAAGGCTTTCATGCGGGGGACAAAGTGGGACCGTTCAAGCTGGTCGCGTTCGATCGCGACACCATCACGTTTGAATGGAAAGATAAGACGCTGCGCTATCCGCTCGAGGAACTGAAGCGCAAAGATGCGCCGCAGCCGCAGGCCGGGTTGCCTCCTGTGCCTACGGGCCAAGTTGCTCCCGCCGCTCCCATCATCGGCATTAGCACGAGCAAGGATCCGGTCCTTGGGCCGTCAAATGGCGGAGTCCGCGGATGCGTCGCAGGCGATAACAGCCCGGCTGGCACAGTGAAGGATGGATTCAAAAAAACCATTACTCCTGGCATGTTCGGTCAGATGTGTCAATGGGAGCCCATTCAATGATTAAGTTGCGCAAGATGAAGTTTCTGATTTCGATCTCGCTTTTGGCGGCCCTGGCGGTCTGGCAAGCGCCGGCCCAGCAACCACCCGCTCCGCAGGCTCCCGCGCAGCAGCCGCCTGCCCCGGCGCCGCCACCTCAGCAACCCCCGCCGACGGCTGCACAACAAGCACCTGCGCAACCCGCCGGACAGGCGGCCCCGGCCACCGGCATCGTCATGAACTTGCAGGATGTCTCCCTCACCGAAGTGGTCGATCAACTGGCGCGCAAGCTCAACCTTAATATTCAGATCGATCCGCGGGTGAAGGGCACGGTCACGCTCAATACTTACGGCGAAACGCGGAATCTCGATCCGCGCAATGTGCTCGACATGATCCTGCGTGTCAATGGCTTCGGAATGATCCAGGAAGGCGAGATCTACCGCATTGTTCCCATGGCCGACGCCGTGCGCCAGCCGATACCGTTCCAATCCAACGGACGGGATATCCCCGCCGACGAGCAGCTTATACTCAACATGGTTTTTTTGAAGTACGTCAGCGTCGATGAGTTGAGTAAAATCATCCAGGAATTCACCGACCCGAACGCGGTCATCAAAGTCTATCCGCCCGCGAATCTGATGTTCATTCTGGACAGCCGCCGGAACATGCGACGCCTGATGGATCTGGTTGCGCTGTTCGATAGCGATACCTTTGCGGGAGAACGTGTGCGCCTGTACGAGCTTCACAACGCGCGGCCCTCTGACCTGGTCAAGGAGCTGGAGAACATTCTTAAATCGATTTCGCTCGATAGCAAGACCTCCTCTGTGCGATTCCTGGCAGTGGATCGTATCGGAACTTTGATCGCGGTGGCCCCCAACCCGGGCGTGTTCGATACCGTCGAGACCTGGATCAAGAAACTGGACGTGGCTGTTTCAGCCACCGCCGGCGTGATCGACACCTACGTTTATCACGTTCGTTATGGCCAGGCCATGTGCTTGGCGATGGCGCTGAACCAGCTGTACATGCCCGCTGGTGCGGCTGGCGCTGGAGCTTACGGATATGGGGGCTCCTATCCGGGCGCGTACGGTGGCGGTTATGGCGGAGCATATGGCGGTGGTTATGGCGGAGTATATGGCGGCGGTTATGGCGGTTCTCAAGTAGGCGGGATCGGAGGAACCAACAGCGGATATGGCAGCCAGAACAGCTTCAATAACGGATTCGGCGGCACAGGTGGAGGTTGCGGAATGATGAGCGGGATGGGCGGCATGGGAGGCGCGATGGGTGGCGGATATGGGTACCCCTCCTTCGGCGGCTATGCGGCGCAAACGCCGGTCACGACCGCAGGGCCGCTGGGATTCGTACCCTCCGGCGCAGCCGCTACGCCCGCGGGCACGCCAGCCCCCGCTGCTACCGCGGCCACGGCTGCAGGCACCACCCAGAACCCGCCTCGTATTGTCGCCAATCCGCTCGATAACTCTCTGCTGATTCAGGCGGACGCTCAGCAATACCAGGGCATTCTGAAACTGCTCAAGGAACTGGATGTGATGCCGCGCCAGATTCTGCTCGAAGCAAAAATCTATTCGGTGGTGCTGAGTGGCAGTTTTTCGATGGGCGTGAACTACTTGTATCAGAAAGTCAGCGGGCAGAATCGCTCTCCCGCGGCGAGCCTGATGAATGCCGCTACGCAGCTTTCGGCCGGGATGGTGGTGGGTCAAGCCAAAGAGCTGCTGGCTTTCTTGAGCCTGACGGACAATGCGGCCAACGCGCGCGTAATTTCCGAGCCTAGCCTCATTGCCACCGACAGCATTCCGGCTTCGATTAACGTTGGTGCGCAGGTTCCCGTGCTTACCGGTACGATCATTACTCCGGGCGGGGGAACCAACACGCAAACTCAGGCGATTTCTTCGCACGATACCGGCGTAACGCTGCAGGTAAATGCGCGCGTGAATCCCAGCGGTGTGGTTACGCTCATCATCGATCAGGAGGTCAGCAATCCTACGAGCACAACCACCTCTAACATCCCAACGCCCTCATTCGATCAGCAGGTGGTGCAAACCCAGATCACCGTGCAGGACGGCGATACGGTTGCGATCGGAGGTCTGATCTCGGAAAACACGAATAGCGGCTCGTCCGGTATTCCCGGCTTGAACCGTCTTCCTTATGTAGGCGGTTTCTTCGGCAACAAAACCTACAGCCATGATCGAACCGAGCTAATCATTTTTATGACCCCGCATGTCATCTACGACGCCAATGATCTCTTGGAGGCCAGTCAGGAGCTCAAGGCCAGCGTCCGCAAATTACGCAAGTATATAAACTAACGGCGGATACTTCACCGCGGAGCCGCCTAGTACGGTACCATTCGCGTCCGCTTTTTCTCCGTTCGGTCGCGCCCAGCCGGTTTTCGATGCTAAAGTTTGTTTCTGAACCCGTCGAGTGTTATCAATTGAGACAGTCTCAGACGGGTTTTAAGCTTCGGGCAAGAAGCGCAAGTATCACTTTTTGCTTGACTTGAACCGCCGGAGGGTGGTATCTATATTCTGACTGCGTCCAGGGTGTAACAGCTTTTGCAGTTTTTTTGGCGGCATTCATTGACCGTGGATCCGCGAGCACATAGCAGTACATATCAGAGAAGTCGAAACAAAATGAGCTTTGAAAGAGTGACGAGCACGGAGCGGCCGACAGGTTATCGAGAGGCTCGAGTCTCGCGTACGAGACAACAGGATTGAGGCTCAGGTTGAAAAAGAGAACTTCCATCAATTCAAAATTCAGATCTCACAAGGAGAAGGAAATGGCAGATTTTCGCAAATGTCTTTATGCGCTTGCCCTAGTGGCCCTGCTCGCGGGGTTCACCGGATCGGCTAGCGCACAGGCTTTTCTATGCAACAGTAGTACTAGCTCATCGACCTTAGTTCGGGCGGAGGGATTCGCCGAGCTGTTGGGCGACATCCAGCTTGACTGCACGGGTGGAACTCCTACCCCTCCCGGCCAAACTGTACCGCCCGTCGGCATCACGGTTAACCTCGATGTCAACGTAACCAGCCAAACCACTAAGGTCATCAACCAGGTCGAGTTCCTCGAATCCTTGTTGATCATCGATGAACCGAATTCCCCGTCCAATCCGACGCGGCCCATCCTGAATTGTGGTCGCACGGACGCGCCCGACAATACTCAGGCGGGTGCGGGTGTTTGCACTATCGCGGGAGGCGGCTCCAACGGCGCGGCAAATACATACAACGGCACTCCGGGACACCCGAACGTGTTTCAGGGCCGCTCTTTCCGCCTGATCACGGGTCAGTACAATCAAGTGGTATTCGCGGGTATCCCGATCGATCCGCCCGGAACGATTTGCGCGGCGTCCATCGCCGTGCCGGGTGCTCCTTGCCACCGCATCATCCGCATCACCAACATTCGCGGCGATGCGACAGCTAAATCGGTGGTTGTGGCTAACGTGACCCAACAGATCAACGCCAGCATTATCGTCAACCCGGTTACCGGTCTTCCAGTGGACAGCCTTTCGCACCCGATCGCAACCGTACAGCTAGGCTTGATCGGTCCGAATCTCAATGCCGCCAAGCTGGACTTCATCCAGTGCACTTCCTTGGCCGCGCAGACACAGAATCTGACCTATACGTTTCAGGAAGGCTTCAACGAAGCATTTAAGCCGCAGAGTCTCACGCAAGTGTTGAAGAACGGGCAAGCGAAACCGTCTTACCAGTTCCTTCAAGCTGACACGACTCAGGGTGTCGCCAACAACCAGAACGTCGCTGGCGCGGTGTACGAAACGGAAAGCGGCTATGTCAATAGCTTCGCGACAACCGCGGGTGACAATCCGCTGGCGCCGCTAACGGGTCAGGCTGGCAACGGCGTCCCGTTCTCAAACGCGGGCGGAACCGATACCGGTATCACCTTAGCCGGAATTGCTACCCAGGGTACGCGGCTTGCCGTCAACTTGTCGAAGATTCCAGCGGGCTCCAGCGTATCGGTACCTAACTGCGCGAATCTCACGAACGTAATTGGCGGCGGTGTCACCGGTATCGCAATACTGATCACTGGAACCACGTCCACTGGTTTTGGCGGAACACCCGCCACCTGTACCACGGTAGGTGGTGTAGTTCAATCCACTTCTCCATCGACTACTATCGCAGGAACGGTCGGTGGCATCGCAGCCCCCGGCTTCGCAGTGTACGAAGTGTTCTTCTCCAACCCCAGTGCTCTGGAGAAAGTCGCCATTCCGCTAACGGTCGCAGGCATCCCCAACCTGCCGTCCAATCTGCCTGCTCCGAACGTGATCTCGCAGATCCAGGGCAGCTTCGCTCCGTTCTATGATCCGCTCGACAACGTAAGGCGTACAGCCTTCGCTGCCGGTACGGAAAACACGGTCGCCATCCCGAATACCCTGGCTATTCCTCGGTTCCTCCGGATCGCGCCTCCGACCAACCTCTTTGCGATCTCGCAGTGTTCTTGCAACTTGCTGTTCCCGTACGTAACCAATGCGGCGACCGCCGGTGGCAGCTTCGACACTGGAATCGCAATCGCGAACACGTCGCTTGATCCCGGCAATACCGCTCCCTCGGTGTTCGGGTTCAAGGGTTCCGCGCAGTCCGGTCCCGTCCAGTTGTGGTTCTACAACCGCAATGCGACGCCGCCTGCCGAGCCGAACTTCCTCGGTCAGACGAACACGCAGTGCACCAACCAAACCACTCCCGGTAGCTGTACCGGAACGCTCACGAACGTTCCTGCCGGCGGTGTGCTCACGTACACTCTGTTCAATGGTGGAGCTATCAACGGTCAGACCCCGGCGGGGTCGGTTCTTCTACCTGCCACGGGCTTCACCGGCTACATCATTGCGCAAGCCCGATTCCAGTACTGCCACGGCTTTGCCTTCATCAGCAAGCAGGGCGCTGGATTCCAGGCGGATAACCTGGCGATGGGCTACCTAGCCATCGTGCTAGATACTCCGGGGCTGCCGCGCACCTCGTCCACGGGCGAGAACGACGGCCACTAGAAGTACGTTTTGTACGATCAGAAAGGGAGGAGCTTCGGCTCCTCCCTTTTTGCTTTTCGGGAAAGTTCAGGTCTAGAACAATCGGCGTACAATTTGTTTGTGGATTTGCCGCTCCCGAATGCTATACTCATCAGTGTTCCGCCCGCGTCCCTTCCGATATATCCATTAGAGGTTTGTCCAATGGTGAAACCACGTCTTGTCCCAGTCGTCTGCGTGTATCTGGCCCTCGCGGTCGCTGCATTTGCTCAGACTAGCTACGTTTTTCAATTGCCAGGCTTGGCGCAGAGTGGACAGGCCCCGCAAGTGGGGGCCGTCGGCGATAACGATTTCAGCCGGAAACTCGGGCCGGGCAACAATTCAAGCTACGCGGGCGCGACCAAAGTGGTCGCGACACCAGATGGGTCGAAGTTTTACTTCGCGACTCCAAAGGGCATGTTCGAAGCGAAAATCACGACTAGCGACCGCACGCTGAACAATCCCACGCCCCTGAGCGCGATCTCCGGGGCGGTCAGCGACGCCGTAATCACACCCGACGGCAAGTACCTGTTCGTGGTCGGCAGTCACCTATATACCGTCAATACCGCGACGGATGCCCTTGCGGCGGATGCAGACACCGGTGTTCCCGCCGGTAACGACCCAGTCGCGGTGGCCGTCAGCCATGACGGCACAACTGCGTGGATTCTCTCCACTTCGGGCACCGGCAGCACCATCACCTCTATGAATCTGAGTGCCACCGGCGGCCCGCAGGTCAGCGCCACCCAACTGACGCTGATCTCGGGAGCCACCTCCATGGTGCTTTCGCCCGGCAATCTACTTTACGTTACTACTGGTGCGAATAAGCTGTTCGAGATTGACCCAGTGACTTTGACGGTCACTCCGCTCGGTGAGATAACGGTTCAAGGACTCGCCGGACCGATTCAATTCACCCCCGACGGAACCACCGCCTATTTTGTGAACCAGACGGCATGCGGGACCTGCGCAGCCGCGTTCAAGCTGTCTGTTCAGACTCATGCCATCACGACGCTGCCGTTACCGACAGATAACAGCGCCCCGCCGACGGTGGACCAGATCCTGGTGGCCGGCAATAACCGCGTATTCGGTCTATCCTCGGTGACCAACATCTTGTACGACATAACCCCGGCGCCCTTCGCCATGACACCCACTGTAATTGGCCAGTTGCCAACGAGCACCGTAGCGGCCGCGACAGTGTCTAACGAAAACCCTTCCTCGCGATTTCTTTATTTGTTATTCGCCAATCACAACTTCGACCGTATAAACCTCGCCACCAACGGAGTCGATCAGCAGACTACTTTGGACCCAATCAATGGACAAATCTTGTCGTTCGTTTCGATCCCGGCGCAATCCGGCGCGGCCAGTCTGTCATTGATCAACTCGAGTCAGACCCTTACTCCCAATGCAACAGCCGTTCTCACCGGGCAGCTACTCGATCCGGTCGGGCGTCCGGTCATGGGCGCTAACGCATCTTTCTCGGCCGATCCCGCGTCGGGAATTGCGATCACTAATCCCAACGTGAAAACGACCGCCGGCGGCTGGGCGCAAACTACAGTCACCGCGCCCGCGACGCCAGGGAATTACACCGTCACGTTATCCTCCGGAATACTGACGGCTAACTTTCAGCTCAACGTCAGCGGCAGCGGTACAGGAGGGAGCACAGGTGGAAACGGCACTCCCCAGATGTCGATCTACGCAGGCGATGGACAACTGCTCGGGCAAAGTACATTGGCGCGGTTGCCATTGACGGTCAAGGTTGTCGACGGGAATGGTAATCCTTTGGCGGGCGTTTCCGTTACGTTCCAGCTCACCGCGGGTATAGGTACGCTCTCCCCCCGTAATCAGGGCCTCACGGATCAGGACGGATTGGCGAGAGCGGACTATTCATCCGCTAACATTCCCCAAAATGCTTCCATCCAGCTCAGTAAAATTTCAGCCACTTCGGTCTATGGCACGCTGGAGTTCTTCGAAACTACTCACAATGCCGGGCCCAATGACTTGCAGCCTGGATTTAATCTCCTTACCCCTGTCACTCGCCGGATCTCGATTCCACAGGGAGGGTTTCTACCCGCGGCGATCACCATCCAGACGTTTACGGAAAAACAACCCTCGGTGCTTGTTCCCAACGTTGGCCTGAGACTCGTCGATAACGCGCAAAATCCCACCGCTAATTCTCAGATTGCCGTCTGCCAGGGTCTTTCTCGCGGAGATAGTTCCGGAACCTCTCATTGCGATTTACAGATGCTGCCGGGTGCCTGCCAACTTGGTACACAGGATGTCGGCATATTCGTCGTGCCAGGCGAATCTCCGGTCACGGCCTTCGCCTTGACTCTCTCGATCACGCAGGGAAGTGCAACTGCACTCGTCCCGCTTTCCCCACTCAACCAAACCGGCGCTCCGGGAAACGCTTTTACGCTTACGGCACGCGTGAACGATGGTTGCGGAAAGGCGATAAGTACCGGCGGTCTGGCCTGGGGCTTTATCCAAGGTTCGGCTCCGGCGAATTTTGCCTCCGCGCAAACCTCGTCCGACTCGGGCGGTTCCGTGTCAGCGAGCGTTGTACTCGGGTCCACCGCTGGCGTTGTCCAGGTCCAGCTTACGGGTTCGGGCTTGACCCCCATCGTCTTCAAAATCACGAATCAAATCTCCATTTCCGGGATCTCGGTAGTCCAGCCGCTTCCGGCAGCCGTGGCCGTCGGACAGCAATTCCAACCGTTAACCTTTGTGGTCCGCGATGCGAATAATAACCCGGTGTCCGGTACTCAGGTCAACTTCTCCGTGTCGGCTGGCGCAACGCTTAACACGGGCAGCGCGACGACGAACGCGCAAGGCCAGGTGCAGGTTACTGTCACAGCGGGCAGCACTGCCGGGAACATCGTGGTCACTGCGACTGCCGGTAGTGTCACTACGACCGCGACTCTGTCGTCTCATCCCGCCGCGCCCTCACTCACCAGCGCCAGCTTTACTAACGCCGCCACGCGCGCCCCCGGGATGACTCCGTGCGGCTTTGTCACCGTAACGGGAGCTGGCGTCGCTCCCGGCGTCACGGGCGTCGTCGCTCCGGTGAGCTTCTTCGGGGCTTATCCCTACAGCGTGGCTGGTCTGTCTATAACCGTGAATGGCACTCTGGTCCCGATTCAAGCGGTCGCCAACGACCAGTTCGGCCAGCGTGCTAACTTCCAGGCTCCCTGTGAACTTACCGGTAGCGGTGCCACCGTCGTGGTCACCGTGAACGGCGGCAGCACCACCATCACGAACGTACCCGTATTGCAGGTGCAGCCCGGGATTTTCACCTACACCGGGCCTAACAACAAACTGTACGGCGCGGTGATTCGTGAAGTTGACGGCACTTATGTCACGGCTACTAACCCGGCGCATCAGGGGGAGAAGGTCTATGTGGTAACCACCGGCCTTGGCCAGACGACCCCGACGCTGGTTACAAATTCGGCCGGCACAGGAAGCCAAAATGTAATTCTGCCGACCGCTGTGTTCTTAAGCGGCCGTGGCATACCTGCCCTCTCCGCGCGCTACATGTTCGGATGGGTCGGCGCATACCTGGTCGAATTCCAGATTCCGGCGGATTCTCCCACCGGACCCGACCAGAGTTTGATTGTGATTGAAACGAGCACTGACGGCAGCACCTTCCTAGGAGTCAGTAATACGGTGTTGCTACCAGCAGTACAGTAAAAAAGAGGGGCGGTTCACCGCCCCTTTTTCAGCCCTACAACTTACCGATCGCCAGGTAGATCATGCGCAGCATTGCGCGGTCGTCCGGCGTGAACACGCCGCTGGCCTCATCAGCCGTTTCTTTAAGATCCGTGCGAACTACTCCCAGGATTCCCATCATGCCCGTGTACAACTGTTCGTTCGGCAGAAGGTCCCGAACGGGCATGGAACGCGGAGGGCGCGTATCATCTTCTCCGGTGGGCGCTGGAAGATCGGGAACCCATACCGGCTGAGGTGAGGACACGTCCCAATGCCCCGGAGCGCCGACTCCTTGCGCATTGCGCGTGAATAAAAGGGCGCCGACGTTCACCGGCTGGCCCTGCGCCAGAAAATACCACTGCCGGCGAGGCTCGTCGCTGGGATAACTGGCGGGATACGACGGCAGTTCCTCCTGTTGGAGGCCGGTGCCACCCAGTTGCGTCATCAGCTCCTGAGCGTCGCTTTCCAGGCTTAGATAAATCGCGTTTAGAGTGGAACCGCCGCGCGTCGCGAGCGTAGGCGTCACGACATAAGGAGGATACCGAATCGCTCCGGGCAGATTTATCGTGGCTGCCTCTTGCGCCGGCATGACCATTTGCCGCAGGATCCCGTTGCCGTTCTGATCCTGCGCCACGACGCGGTACACTGCCACATTACTCGGATCGGAGACGTCCACCGTGGAATCGAACCAGCTCTTCCGAACACGGGTTGGATCGTATGCAGCCGCCTCCACTCCGAACGTGGCCCGGTAGCTATCGCGTGAATACGCCTTGAACAGCGCCAGATCCAGAATGTTATAAAACTCTGTATTCAGCTGGGCCGGAACTACGGGCGGGCTGACTAAATTGTTGGCCATTGGGAATCTCCTGATGTCATCAGGCTGATCCCAAAGCCGGTCTGTGCGATTCCAGATGAAGCTGCAACCGCTTCAGCGGTGAATGCTTAGAAACTATCCTTTGTTGTGATCAAGCCCAGGGATTGGTGACTCCGGGGCCGTTGGCAAAATCGGTATTTACCGCGATCGAGCCGGCGGGCGCATCGTTCGGGTCGTAGGCTGTCTGACCGCCAATTGTGATTCCGGGCGTAGACACGTTCCCCTGGTTCCAGCTTGGCGCCCAAGTGTAGCCGTACATCTCGCGTGTCTGCATCGTCTTCATGGGATCCCAGCCCCAAACCATGATGGCTTTGTCGATGGTGTATCCCTGGTCCGCGAGCTGTTGCGCCATGGCACTCCGATCGGCTAGATCCGGGACATTACGCAGTTGTTGAACCGCGGCCGGTTGCGCGGCCCAATAGGCATCGACTTCGGTCATTGTGCTGGCGGGCGGCGTAGTGTTCGAAGACGTGTTGTTTGTCGTATCCGTAGCCGTCGTGCTCGTGGCCGTCGCGGCAGGCGCGCTGGCTGGCACGGAAACGAATCCTAGGAAGGTAGCCGTGGGTCCGTCGGTGGAGGTGGCGACAGTCGCCGCAGCAGTCTGGCCGGGCGCGCTATCAGGACCCTTCGCCGTGGCAAGAAATTGACGAACGCCGGAATCCTGACTCGGCGCAGGCTGAACATCGACCAAGTTGTTGCCCGCCTGCGTCAGATGCCCTTCCAGCGCAGAAGTCAGCTGCGCGTCGAAAGAATCCATTGATCCTGAAGGAGTTGCTTGCTGCGGAACGGGAGCCGCCAGGATGCCCGCTGAGTGCGAATCCGTGATGGAACTGACCATGTACCGTGTTGCCTCCGCTTAGATAAAGGCAACTCGGTAACCAATGTTTCGTCCGCTTATTTTTGTATCGCTGGCCCTGCTGCGGAAAAATTCACTTCAATCATGAAAGCCTGGTTCAGAGGCTGCACCACCAACTGCACCGTGATCGGATCTCTTCGCCCGGCCGAATCGCCCGGCTCGTAGCGGAACACTACGGGGACGTCTCCGCCCGCTCGCACGTAAGGTTGGTCGACCTTCGCGCTAAAGCCCGGAACGTCGGGCCCGTTCACCTGCAGTTGAACTGAGCCGGGCATTCCGTTATGAAATACAACTCGGTCCTCGGAAACTTTGTTCACGGCCAGCGTGACCTGTTTCTTGTCCACGCCAACTTGTTGCAGGATGCTTTGAGCCGCCGAAGCGATGGCGTTCGCGTCGGGCAAGCCTGCATTGCCGGTGTTGTTACCGTGCGCAATGGAGGGCAGCGAAGTCCGGCCCGGATCCATCAGCGTGCCCGGTTTAGCGTCGTTGTACCAAACCCACTTGCCGTTCTCGATCTTCCATGTGGTAGTCGAAAGCGTCGTCATGGGGATTTCCTGACCGACGATCATCACCATTTTCGATATCGATGCGGTTACCGTGGCTTTGGTTAAATTGTCCGAGAGTTTGACGTCGTTGATGTGGAAGCTCGTCAACTGGGCTTTTCCGGAGCCGAAGTATTCGTCCTTGGTGTCTTCGGCCACCATGTCGTAGGCTTTCCGGAAATTCCCTTCCACGTGATACTGCAGGAACTCGGTGACACGCGCGCGTACCGCCACCTCCGCTTGCTCCGCCGGAGTCTGGAGCTGACCCAGCACGATCCCAGGAGCCAGGATCAAAGAGAGAGCGATCAGTCGTTTGATGGGCATGCTTCTAGTAGACGCGTACGGCGTCAATTCGTCCCCTTGGGGGAATGTTGATATGGCTGGGACGCAGGGATTCGAACCCCGATACACAGCTCCAGAGGCTGCAGTCTTACCGTTAGACGACGTCCCAATACAGACTTTATTCAGTTTATCACTGCTGGCGTCTATTCCTGCCGCAGTGCCGAGGAGGGATCGATCCGGGTAGCCCGCCGAGCGGGTATATAGCACGCGATTAATGCTACGGCCGCCAGCAGGCCCGCCGCGCCCAGCAGTGTCGCCGGGCTAACTCCGGTCACGCCGACCAGCACACTGCGGAACAATGAGCTCAATGCGAAGGCGCCCGCCAGACCGACGGCGATGCCCACGGCGGATAGCTTCAAACCCTCGCCCAGCGTTTCCCGCAGCACATCGCTGGGGAGAGCACCCAGAGCGATCCGCACGCCGAGTTCCCGGCGTCGCTGTGTAACTGCGTAGGCATTTACGCCGTAGATTCCCACCACGGCCAGCATGAGTGCGAGCGCGGCGAACGCTCCCATCAATCGCGATTGGAAGCGCGGCTCCGCGAACTGATCCGAGAAGGCCTGTTCCAGGCTCCCAATTTGTTCGACGGGCTGCTCCTTGTCGAGATTTGCCATTTCGCTGCGAATGGCCGGCGCGAGGCTGGTGGCGTTGCCGTGCGCCCGCACCGTCAAATACGTCACGGCTGACCAGATGCCCTGCGCCAAAGGGACGTACAGAATCGGCTCCGGCGGCGCGTTCAAATCGGCCAGCTTGACGTCGCCCGTCACTCCCACGATTTCAGCCCGAATCGTATCCGCGAATCCGTTTTGGCCTAGAACCGGCGCGTTGATCAGAATCCGGCGGCCCACGGGATCCTGATTGGGAAAATGCAGCGCAGCGAAAGCCTGGTTGATCAGAGCCACAGGCGGAGCGCTTGCGTTATCGTGATCCGTGAAGTCGCGTCCGCGCTTGAGTGCGATTCCGAGCGTATGCAGATACCCGGGACTGATGCTCACATAGCCGACGTCGGGCCGCTCTGCTGGCCCGCGTGGAGGCGCCGTGTCCAGATCGAAAGGCGCATACATGCTCAACCGGGCTAAGGGCAGGTGGGTTCCCATACTCACGCTCTCGACACCCGGCAGGGCGGCGATCTTCTCGGTTGCGCGTGTCTGGAACTGATACGCCTGAAGTGCGTTATAGCGGGCAACCGGGAGAAAAATGCGCAGGGTGAGAACCTGGTGGAGATCGAAACCCAAATCGATCTCGGTCATGCGCCGAAGGCTTTCCGTCATCAGTGCGGCGCCCGTGAGCAGCACCAGAGCGACCGCCACTTCGATCACCACCATGGCTTGCCGGAAACGCTGCCGGCCCCGTCCGCCGGTGGAACCGCGGCTGGCGTCATTGAGCGTGTCACGCACATCGTAACGCGCCAGGGAAAGCGCCGGCGCCAGTCCGAAGAGCACACCGGTCAAGACCGCGATCCCCACGGTAAAGAGCAGCACCAGAACATTCAGTTGGATCGGCGCGGTGGTCGGAATCGCGTTGACCGGCACAAAGCCCGGCGCCAGATCGATCAACAGCGCCGCCAGACCGAGGCCCAGCGCGGCTCCCAGGAGCGCGAGCATTATGCTCTCCGTAAGCAACTGCCGCACCACGCGGCCGGGCGTCGCGCCCATCGACACGCGGACGGCAATCTCCCTACCTCGTGCGGCCGACCGTGCCAGCAGCAGGCTCGCGACATTGGTGCAAGCCAGCAGCAGCACCGCGCCTACCGCTCCGAACAACACCAGCAGCCGCGTTCGCAGATGACCGTTGACCAGGAAATCCTGAAAGTCTTGAACCTGAATGGTCCAGCCGCCATTGTTCTTGGGGTATGCTTCCGCCAGAGACCGACCCAGAGCAGTCATTTCAGCCTCCGCCGCGCCGCGCGAAGTATTCAGCCGCGCCACGACTGTCAGGTAACGGTAATCCCGATTGGACGGGTCGATAACCGCCGGAACCCACACCTGATGCCGCCTCGCCAAAAACTGGAAGTCGGGTCCCATCACGCCGATGATGGCGTAGGGAGTTTGATTGAGCCGGATCGTGCGGCCTAGCACATTCGGATCGCCGTTCAGCGTGCTCTGCCAGGTGTCATAGCCGATCACGGCCACCTTGCTGGTGCCAGCCGCCCCGTCCAGTCCATCCTCACCTCGCAGGAAGGTTCTGCCCAGAACGGGTTTTACCCCAAGGGTTTTGAAAAATTCCCCCGTGACCCGCGCTCCGTAAATCTGCACCGGACGGTCCAGTCCAGTCAGCGTATAAGTTGAGGCCGCCCAGCCGGCGAAAGAGGAAAAAGACTTGGCCTTGCGCCAATCCAAGAAGTTTCCCGACGACGACCCGCGAATCTGCCCTTGCGGATCCGTGTCCCACACGACTACCAGCTCCGACGGATTCTGATATCGCAGCGGATGAAGGATCAACGCATCCACCACGCTGAACATCGCAGTGTTCGCGCCGATGCCGAGCGCCAGCGCCAGAATCACCGCCAGGGTCATGCCCGGCGAGCGCAATAGCACTCGCGCGCCGTAGCGAATGTCCTGAAACAGCGTTTGCATCGCTTTCTAGCTATTGGTGCCCTCAGCGACGGTGGGATTCCTCAACTCGCCGATGCCGGAGATGCGCACGATTACTTCTTCGCCGGGTTTCAGCCAGCGCGGAGGTTTCCGGCCGAAGCCCACGCCCGCGGGCGTGCCGGTGATAAACACGTCGCCCGGCTCGAGCGTCACCGCCGTCGAGACGAATTCGATCAGTTCCGGAACGCGAAACACCATTTCGCGAGTATTGGAGCTTTGCAGCGTTTCGCCCCCGATTTCGAGCGAAATATCTAGCGCATGCGGGTCGGGAATCTCGTCCTTAGTCACGATCCAGGGTCCCATAGGCGCGAACGTGTCGAACGTCTTGCCCATCAGCCACTGCGTTGTGGCGGTCTGGAAATCACGCGCGCTGACGTCGTTGGCGATGGTGTATCCCAACACATGATCCAGCGCCTTCGCGGCCGGAATATGGCGGCCACCGCGGCCAATCACGAAAGCGAATTCCGCTTCGTAATCCGGCTTGCGAGATGCTTTGGGCAGCACGATCGGATCACCCGGGCCGATGACCACGTTCGAGAACTTGCTGAAAATGGTAGGGACTTTGGGAATCTCCGACCTCGATTCCGCTGCGTGATCGCGATAATTCAGTCCCACGCAGATTATTTTCGGTGGACGCGGCACGGGAGCCAGCAGCTTGACCGATGCTAGATCAAAGGACGGCCCGCGCGCGTCCGGCACGCGACCCGCGGCGCATACGGTGAGCATGTCCACGCCCAGCCCTTGGACTCGATTTCCTTCCACAATTCCGGCTTCCGGGACGGACCCCGGCTGTTGAAATGTCACCAGTCGCATAGACGTTTCAGGGTACCTCATAATGAAAGATCCATGCCTCCCAACACGCGTATTGAACGTGCTCTCCTCAGCGTCACCGACAAGACCGGGATCGTCGAATTTGCCCGCGCGCTGACCGCTTTGGGTGTCGAGATCCTGTCCACTGGTGGAACGTTTCGAGTATTGAAAGAGGCGGGTATAGCCCCGTTGCGAGAGGTCGCGGATGTTACCCACTTTCCAGAGATGCTGGACGGCCGGGTCAAGACCATTCACCCGCGGATCGCCGCAGGAATCCTGGCTGTCCGCTCCAAGCCGGAGCACATGCGAGCCATCGCCGAGCACGGCATCCCGCGTATCGACATGGTCGTCGTGAGCTTGTACGAATTCGAAAAGATTGCCGCGAAGAAGGACGCATCCTTCGAAGAACTGATCGAGAACATCGACATTGGGGGCCCCACCATGATCCGCGCTGCCGCAAAGAATTGGCAGGATGTGGCTGTGATTACGTCTATCGCCGATTACGCGAGCGTCATTGAGGAGTTGCGCGCGCAAGGCGGGTCGCTTTCAGAAGAAACTCACTGGAAGCTGGCCAAGAAGGCCTTTGCGACCACCGCTGCCTACGACCGCGCCGTCAGCGCGCGCTTGGCGGAAATTCCTCCCACCGGCGATCGTTTACCGGCTACGCTCGATATCCGCGCACCGCGCACGCTGGCCCTAAGATATGGCGAGAATCCGCACCAGTCGGCTGCGCTGTATGCAACCGGTAAAGCCGGAATCGCTGGAGCCGAGCAGCTTCACGGCAAGGAGCTTTCCTATAACAACCTCGTGGATCTGGATGCGGCCTGGCAGTTGGTTCTCGAATTCGAACAGCCCGCATCGGCCATCATCAAGCACACCAATCCGTGCGGCTGCGCGGAAGGTTCTACCCTCGCCCAAAGCTACCGCAGGGCATTCGAGGCCGATCCCGTATCGGCGTTCGGAGGAGTCTTGGCATTTAACCGGACAGTCGACGGCGAAACCGCCCAAGAGATCGCCAAGACCTTTGTGGAAGCCATCGCCGCGCCGGATTATTCAGCCGACGCCCTCAATGTTCTTACCTCGAAGAAGAATCTTCGCCTGTTGCGAGTGATTGCGGAGCCACCCACAATGGTTGTGAAATCCATCAGCGGCGGATACCTCGCCCAGACTCCGGACGCGCACATTTTGTCGCGCGAAGAGACACGAGTGGTGACCGCTCGCGTCCCGACGGAAGAAGAATGGATCGCACTAGAATTTGGATGGAAAGTGTCGAAGCACGTGAAGTCGAACGCGATCGTCTACGCAGGTGCGGGTCAGACCATCAGCGTCGGCGCCGGTCAGATGAGCCGCGTAGATTCCGTGAAGGTCGGTGGGATGAAGGCCGTGCTGCCGCTGAAGGGTTCCATCGTGGCCTCGGACGCCTTTTTTCCGTTCCCCGACGGCGTCGAGGAAGCGGCGAAACACGGAATCACCGCGGTGATTCAGCCAGGAGGTTCAGTTAACGATAACGATGTAATCGCCGCGGCCGACCGGTTAGGCCTCGCCATGGTCTTCACCGGCGTGCGGCACTTCCGGCATTGACGTTTTTCGGGTCACTGGCAGGGATCGGGAACTCTTTGATTCCCTTCGGTGTCTGAACTCAAGGTGGAACTCCCTATTCGTGTCGAAGAGGTTTGGAAGACCTACGGAGACATGGCGGCCGTGCGCGGGCTTAGCTTAAGCGTCCCGCCGCAAAGTGTATACGGCTTCCTCGGACCGAACGGAGCAGGGAAATCGACAACAATTCGGATGGTGTTGGGTCTGCAGCGTCCCGACCGAGGCACAATATCGCTGTTTGGCCGTCCTTTGGCCCGGGAGCGAATCGCCTTACTGCGACGTATCGGCTCGCTCGTAGAGTCCCCCTCTCTGTATTTACACTTGACGGGTCGTGAAAACCTGGAGGTTCATCGGCGACTGCTTGGCTTGCCTGCGCGCGTGATTGACGAGGCGCTGGAGGCCGTCGAATTGAGCTCGGTGGCTAGCCGACTCGTGCGAAATTATTCTTCGGGCATGAAGCAACGGCTGGGCCTGGCGCAGGCGTTGCTCGGCAATCCAGAGCTGCTGTTGCTCGATGAACCGACCAATGGACTCGACCCCGCCGGTATTCATGAAGTGCGGACGCTCATTCGAGATCTGCCCCGGCGCCGCGGCGTGACGGTATTTCTCTCCAGCCATTTGCTGGCAGAGGTGGAGCAGATCGCAACGCACCTGGCGATCATTTCCCAAGGTCAGTTGAAATTTGAAGGGAAACGGGAAGATCTTCAAACTCGGGGCAAACCAATGATCCTCGTAGAGGTGGATCGGCCGGAGCGGGCGCATGAGTTGATCGCAGGTCTTGGGCTGGCGGTGACCCGTGAGCGTAACCGGATGTGGATCGCGCAGGACGCTCAATACGTCTCAGCGCGAATCAACACGATCCTGGTGAACGCCGGAATCGCGGTGTCGCATCTTGCGACGCAGAATTTAACGCTTGAAGATCTCTTCCTGGAACTCACCAGCTCCGCTGCGCCAGAGAAGGAGTACGCGGGCCGATGACACTCTTTCGAGTTATCGATGCCGAGTTACTTAAGATGAAGCGGATCGTTGCGTTAAAGATGGTGGTGATTTCTCCCGCCGCCGTCGTGCTGCTGGTCTTCTTGGCCGCCTACCAGGCGCCATTTTCGACGCTGAATTTCAATGGCATCAGGAACAAGTGGATGGTACTTGCGAGCTTGACCCTGAGGGCGTGGGCAATCTTGATGATGCCGCTCTACATAACTCTGGAGACTGCCTTGGTTGCTGGGCTCGACCATTCCGAGAACCAGTGGAAGAGCCTGCTAGCGCGTCCCGTGCCTCGGTGGACGCTATACGTCGCCAAGCTGCTGGTTGTGATGGCCATGACGGTTCTCAGTACGCTGGTGCTTCTGTGCGGGATCCTGATCGACGGGTCTGTCCTCGCTCGTGTTCAATCGGCAGTTGTCTTTGGATTTCCTGTTCCGTGGGCCGCGATCTTTCAGGACGGTGCAAACGTTATGGGGCTGGCGTTCCTGGCGCTTACGATCCAGCACTGGGTCAGTTTGCGATGGCGATCTTTTTCTGTCTCGATCGGAACAGGCATCCTGGCGTTGGTGGTCGGGTTCTTCGCGGTCGCGGCGGGGCAACAGGCGGATGGCTGGATCCAATACTTTCCGTGGGCGCTTCCCATGCTGGTGCTGGCGAGGCAGCCCCACAATATCGAAGCAGCCTTGTTGATTAGCACCGCGTTCGGTCTTGGCGTGGTCGCGGCCGGTTGTTTGGATTTCTGTAGACGAGAAGTTAAGTGACCGCGGGCCGTCCTGGCCGGGCCTATTTGTCGCTATAGAGCTTGAGCTGATTGTCCACGTTGACCACGCCCTTCACCTTCTTGGTGATCTCGGTGGCCTTCTTGCGGCCCTTCTCAGTGTGCACTCTGCCTTGGATGGTGACGACGCCGTTCTTGACGGTTACATCCAGCGCCGCGCCACGAACGTCCGCATCGCTAGCGAGTCTTTGGCGTACGTTATCGGAAATCGCATCATCGGATACAGCCGATTTCGACTGGGCCACCAGCATCGGCACGGCCAGAGTCAGCAACAGCAACAAAGCTATGAGCCTCGGCAGCATGCTTTTATTCTACCCTCACGTGCCGGCCATGCCTCGCCAATCGGTGGCGGCCAGGAATTCCGGGTCCTGACGCCAGTTTGGCCGGACCTTGACGAAAGTTTGCAGGAAAACCTTCTTGCCTACCAGCGTTTCGATTTCCCGCCGCGCCAATGTGCCGATCTTCTTGAGAAGCGCTCCACCAGCGCCTATCAGAATTGCCTTCTGCCCCGGGCGTTCGATATAGATCGTCGCCGCGATACGCAGTAGACCAGGAGTGTCCTCCCAGTTTTCGATCATGACCGCCACGGCATGGGGTACTTCTTGCCGTGTCAGATGCAGAACCTTCTCGCGAATGATTTCCGCGGCCAGAAAACGCTCCGGCTGATCTGTCAAGTGATCCTTGGGATAGAGTGCCGGACCTTCGGGTAGCCGCGCCAGAATTTCTTTTCGAAGCAGATCCACACCGTCACCCTTGAGCGCGGAGATAGGAACGTATGCCGCGAAATCATGCATCGCCTGATACCGCTCGATCAGTGCCAGCAGCTTTGCCTTCTCGCGCAGCTTGTCGATTTTGTTGAACACCGCGATGGCCGGGGCTCCGGTTTTCTTTACCAGGTCGACAGCCCCGGCGTCGTCCTCGTTGAAGCGAGCCGTTGCGTCTACGAGAAACAGCACCACATCCGCATCCGCGGACGCACGGACCTGGTCCATCATCCTCTTGTTGAGTAGTGTGGATGACTCGTGAATGCCCGGCGTATCCACGAATACGATCTGCGCTCCGGACAGTTTCAGCACGCCCTGGATAGATGTGCGCGTGGTCTGCGGACGCGGCGCGACAATCGCCAGCTTGGTTCCCATCAGTGCGTTCAATAACGTCGATTTCCCGGCGTTGGGACGCCCCAGAATCGCAACAAACCCGGCTCTATGCTTCACTTTTAGCTGCTTTCACTACGCGCACCTGGTCGACACGAAGATTGTTCGAGGCCAGCACCTTGATCTGAATGCCGTCGCGCTCGGCTTCTTCGCCGACGGTAGGGACGTGCCCCAGCCACTCGGTGACAAGTCCGCCGACGGTGGTCGATTCGGTGCCTTCCTTCGGGCGAAATCCCACCAGATCCTCCAGACGGCCCAGGTCGAAACTGCCGGAGACGACATAGCTGCCATCGGGCTCCTCATGAAAATCGCGCTCCGGCTCGTGCTCGTCGTGAATCTCGCCGACGATCTCCTCCACCATATCTTCCAGAGTGACGATGCCGGCGGTAGATCCATACTCATCCACAACTACGACCATGTGTACGCCCTCTTCCTGCATCTCGCGCAACAGATCGTTGACCGGTTTGGTTTCCGGGACCATGCGGATGGGCCGCAGAATGTCGCCTACCTTGCGCTTGGCGCGCTCGTCTTCATCTAGCTCGAACATGTCGCGGACATGCACGAAACCCGTGATCGAATCGATATCGCCATCGTAAGCGGGGATGCGGGAATATTGCTCGTTTATAGCCAGCTCGCGCAGTTGGTCGAGCGTAGCGTCCTGGCTGATAGCTACGATGCGCGGCCTGGGCGTGAGCACCTCGCGCACGGTCTTGTCGCCGAATGCCACCACGGACTGGATCAATTCGCGGTCGCCTTCCTCGATAATGCCCTCTTCTTCACCCGCGCTGATCAATGCCTCAATGTGTTCTTCGGCGGCCGTTTCTTCACCGGGAGCGGGACGGCCTAGTTCGAACAGCGACTGTAAAAATTCCACACTCCAGGTCAGTGGGCGAGTGGCCAAAGCCAATACGCGAAATAAGGGAACCAGCGCAGCCAGACCCTGCCCGGTGGTCTTGCGATACACGATCTGGGGAATCAGGTGCGCCCCTAGCACCGTGGCAATACCTGTCATGAGAAAAGCTCCTACCAGCGCTT
This sequence comes from Bryobacteraceae bacterium, assembly GCA_025980665.1. Classification (GTDB taxonomy): domain Bacteria; phylum Acidobacteriota; class Terriglobia; order Bryobacterales; family Bryobacteraceae; genus Palsa-187. The sequence goes on along the minus strand of JAICXC010000012.1, from coordinate 30,884 downwards.
CCCACAAAGGAGAGCTCTCGATGGTAATCGCCACGATCAGGCAGCCCAGAATGCCCAGGCCGATGTGCTTGACCAGGGAAAAGGTAAGCGACCCACGCTCCGTCTCGAGTCCGATGCGCGGTTCGAGCGCTTCCCGGAAGAACAGCAAGGCGGGCAGCTCACGCGTGCGGATCCGCAGACTCTCGAGGTATAGCAGCTGAATGCAGGTGACCAGTGTGACGATCAGAGCGACAGCCACGGCCGCCAATGTCAGCAGGAGCGTCATGCGGTAACCCGTTCAATAAGTCCGGCAGGTAGTCCCAGCTTCTTGCGCCAGCGAGCCTCCACGCGTTTCATTTTGCCGCTGTCGGATTCGTGATCCATTCCGGCCAGGTGCAGCAGGCCGTGCAGCATTAGAATGCGCAATTCATCTTCTACGCTGTGTCCCAGTTCCGCGGCTTGCACGACGGCGCGGTCGAAAGAGATTGCAATATCGTCAGGCTGGAAGGACAGCACATCCGTGGCGTGGCTCTTGCCGCGAAATTGTCGATTCAGCGCGCTCAAATCCGCATCCGACGCAATCAAACAGGTCACGCTTTGCGCCGGCAGAATTTCCCGCGTGAGATCCTTCAGAAACCGGCGCAGTTCGGTGCGGCGCACCTTGGGGGATGGGTGCCGAAAGATTACGGACGTGGGGTATTCGGGCATGAAACGGTCTTTAAGCGACCGGGAACTGCGAGGTTGGGTCCGCGGGAACCTCGGCGGCTTGCTCGGCCAGCCTCAGAGATAACTGGCGATTCGCGCCGATGGCTTCGTTATAGCGCTCGTACGCCTTCACGATCTTCTGCACGAGGCTGTGGCGCACCACGTCACGGTCATCGAACTGGACGAACTGGATACCTTCCACGCCGCGAAGAATATCGGCCACTTCGATGAGTCCGCTACGCTGTCCCATAGCGAGATCGATTTGGGTGACATCGCCCGTCACCACCATCTTCGAATTGAAGCCCTGACGCGTGAGGATCATCTTCATCTGCTCGGGCGTGGTGTTTTGAGCCTCGTCCATGATCACGAAACTATCATTGAGCGTCCGGCCGCGCATGAAGGCGATGGGCGCCACTTCGATGACGTTGCGCTCCAGAAGTTTTTCGACCTTGTCCACTTCGAGCATGTCGAATAAGGCGTCGTACAAGGGGCGCAGATACGGGTCCACTTTTTCCTGGAACGTCCCGGGCAAGAAGCCCAGACGTTCTCCGGCTTCGACGGCCGGCCGCGTCAAAATAATGCGGCTGACGCGTTTGGAGAGCAGCGTGGCTACGGCCATGGCCACGGCCAGATAGGTTTTGCCGGTGCCTGCCGGACCAATGCCGAATACCAGATCGTAGCGTTCAATCGCGTCGATATAGCGCCGCTGCGTCATGCTCTTCGGCGTGATGACTTTCTTGCCGAAAGTGCGCTGTTTCCCGCTGTCCACCAGATTGCGCAGGGAGGTGTCAGCGTCGGCGGTCACTACGCGCAAATAGCTATTGAGATCGCCGTTGTTGAAAACATGCCCTTCGCGTACCAAAGCAACGTAGTCGTTCAGAATCTGAGCGGCCCGCGCGACGCTCGCCTCATCGCCTTCGAGCTCGAGAGAGTCGTTCAGCAGACGGGTGCGGATATTTAGGTTGCTTTCGATCAGGCGGATGTTCTCGTCCCGGGTCCCGAATAGGGATTCAATGCCGCGGCTGATCTGGACGATGGACTTCATTCGAGGCGAGACTTAGGTAGGTCCAGAGGAGCAGACATCCGCGAGCGCGGAGGCAGGAACAACATCCACTCCCAGGATATCAGAACCGAAATCGCATACGGGAGCAGAACGGGAGCATGTGTTATCCTGGAAATCGCCGACCTGGCGTGCGCCGCGAATTCGCGCGGTGCCAAAATAGCGGGGACGTAGTTCAGTTGGTTAGAACGCCGGCCTGTCACGTCGGAGGTCGCGGGTTCGAGCCCCGTCGTCCCCGCCAAATTTCTTCCTTCTGGCCGTACGGTTTGGGCGCGCAATCTTACCGTTTTTCTGCGATCTGCGGCTTACCAAGCACACCCATTACGAGAGGGATGGTGCTGAGTGCGCCTACCGCTAATAACGCCAAACCAGCGCCTTTTCGGGCATCCCTCCCCAGCTTTTCTCCGATTAATAGCCCCATGCCTGCCCCTAATGCCACACGGGTGCCGGCGATCAATATGAGTTCAGGGATCGTAAAACTTTTTTCTAGCATGGAACCTCCAACAAAGGTCCAAATCCAGTAGGTCTTGAGACCGTAGCCGCGCTCATTAATTAGACCCTCCAAAGAGTCTAACCGTTCCTCTCCTTTACGGATGATAGACTTCCCGCCACTTTCCCGAGGGCAACTCAAGGCCGGCGATGATTCCGCCTCCGAGGCCAATGAGTCCGCCGACAGCAATCCGGAATCCGCCACATGCGATGCCGCTACAGTTATTCGCGACCGCCGCTCCGATGCCGAGACCGGCAGCCAGCCCGGCTCCCGTGCCGATGAGCACATTGCGCACGCGGTTGCCCTTTTCCTTTAGGGAAATGCTGCGGATGTCCGTCCTTGGGAAGGAGTGCGTTGCCGATGACTTTCTGATGACCAAGTTATCTTCAGTGACCGTCTCCAGCTTCCCGCGAACAGCTTTGGAATTGCCGACGGTAACTCGAACTTCCGCCCCCGGCGTGATCGTCTTCACGCTATCCCAGTTCGATGTTTGGACCTGAGCGGTGGCCACCAGAGACAGAATCGGGATCAAAACGATGGCGTGGTGGACGCTTCGCATGGGTGCTAAGTGTACCAGGACTGCTAGCGAAGCGCGACCGCTTCCGGGGCGGGCACGCGCCGCCAGAGCCCGTATCCGCCGACTCTAATGGATGGACCTTCCACCGGTCTATAGTTTTGTTGCATCCAGGATTCGAGATCCGCAAAGCGCCAGTCCCGGCCGGTTGCATTCGGAAATACGCGCAACACCTCTTCGCGGGAGAGCGGCATGTAGAGCAGCCAATCGGGAGGCCGCGCCTCCAGCTCACTGAGCGCTTCGCTTTCCTGGCTGCGCGTCATCATGCCGGGCATGAGGTAGGAATACCGGGTCGGATTGTGCGCCTGCGTCAACACGTATTGCATCGGCATGTAGGGATAGACGAACAGGCTATCGCCGGGATGTACTTGTTGCATCAGCCGCTGGACGTCCGGCGCCTGATCCCGGGCGACGTGCAAAATTCCGGCGGGTGACGCGACGGGCGAAGATTCCCGCAAATCCCGGAAATAATTTGAAGCGAAGACCGTGGCTAGCAGGATGGAGACAATAGACAGCCAGCTTGCCGTACGGGCGGGCAACAAACTCGCCAACGCCGCGCCTACCAGCACGTAGGGCAGCGCCACGATGAACGCCAGATGCATCACGTCGGCGCGCGGGAAAGCGGTGATTACTAACGCCGCCACGACCGGCACCAGAAGAGTCAGGACCTCGCGTTGCTTGCCCCTCCCGAGTGCGAGGCCGCCCAACAGAATCGCCAGAGGAGGAAGAATTGCGGGCAGAGCCACGCACGCGACCAGGATGAGCCGTACGGTCGTTTCGATAATTCCGTGGCTGCCCTCGAAGAGCGCCCGGTAACCTCCGATGATCGAGCCGTAAGGCAGCGCGTTCACGCCGGAATAGTTCTGGCGCAGCCAGGCCATTTGCGCGAAGAATGCCGCCAGGCTTCCGGTTGACATCAAAGCGACTACCCCGGCTAGTCCGATGGCCGTCGCGCCTCCTATCAGAGGGATGAGACCATTTCGGCGGTCCCTTGAGACGAGCAGCCACAATGCCACCACCATCGCGACGATTGCCATGGACGGGGTGCACCAGGCGGCCGCGGCCAGCGCGGCGCCGCTCAAGGCCCATTTCCAATGCCGCCCGTCTCCAGCAGCACTGATTGCCAGGCACAGTCCGGCCAGCGCGAAGGTCGCGCTATCCCAGCGATGGGTCGAAGTGAGGAACGCCGGGTCGGCTACTTGAAATCCTGCAAACGTGGCCGTCACTGCAGTCGCAGTACGCCACGAACTGAGTTTGGCGGCGAGCCAATATACCAGCGAGCATTGCGACGCGAAATCCAGAATCACGATCAGGCGTCCGGTCCACAGTGCGACTCCCAAGAGCTTGAACACCAGCGCCTGCATCCAGTAGCTGCCTGGGCTCATATAGCCGAAGAAATCGACGTAGATGCGCCCGCCGGCGGCCATGCGCTGCGCGGATTCGAGCACGATGCCTTCGTCGTTGGTCAGCACCATCCGCTGGCCGTGAAACGCCAGCAGTACCGCCGTTATCGACAGGAAAATCGCCGCCGCGATCCTGTTATTTCGCTGGCTCATGCCTTGCGCCAGGTGCCCGAGGCGTGCCGTGCCAACATGGCCTCGGGCATGAATCGATTCCGCATAACCAGCTTATTTCCATCGGCAATTCGTTGCAGGCGCTACAGATAGAGGTATTCGGCCAAGATATGCGACGGCGCGCGGTCCATGCTACACTGAATACTTTGGTTTTCCCGCCAGAAAGATCGTAGCTACGCCCCCGTGGAGGATATTGCAAGTGTCTGAACGAATGCGACATATTTTCACGTCGGAATCCGTGACTGAAGGTCACCCCGATAAGATGGCTGACCAGATTTCGGACGCTGTATTAGACGCAGCGCTGGCCGTTGACCCTACCAGCCGCGTGGCCTGCGAAACGCTGGTCACCACGGGCATCTGCATGGTTGCTGGTGAAATCACCACCAAGGCAATTCTGGACGTCCCCAAACTGGCGCGTCAAGTCATCGCCGACATCGGTTTTACCGATGCCAGGATGGGCTTTGACGCCAAGACTTGCGGAATCCTGAACGTGATTCAGACCCAATCGCCCGATATTGCCATGGGCGTTGACACGGGCGGCGCCGGGGACCAGGGCCTGATGTTCGGCTACGCATGCGACGAAACCGCCGAACTGATGCCTCTGCCGATCCAGATGGCGCACCACCTGGTCAAGCAATTGAGCGACATGCGCCGCACCAGCAAGCTGACTTACCTGCGTCCCGACGGCAAGAGCCAGGTCAGCGTAGAGTATGTGGACGGCCAGCCCAAGCGTATCGACGCGGTGGTTATTTCCACCCAGCACGATGACGACGTCACCACCGAGCAGCTCCGCGCGGACGTGAAGAAGTACATCATCGATCCCATCGTTCCTTCGAACATGGTGGATTCGAACACCAAATATCACATCAACCCGACCGGCCGGTTCGTGATCGGCGGACCTCATGGCGACACGGGTTTGACGGGGCGCAAGATTATCGTCGACACCTACGGCGGCATGGGCCGCCACGGCGGCGGGGCGTTCTCGGGCAAGGATCCGACGAAGGTGGACCGTTCGGCGTGCTACATGGCGCGTTACGTCGCGAAGAACATCGTTGCGTCCGGTCTTGCCAAGCGTTGCGAAGTGCAGCTCGCCTACGCCATCGGCGTGGCCGAACCGGTATCGGTCATGGTGAACACATTCGGAACCGGGACGGTGCCGGAAGAGCGCCTGGTGGATCTCGTCCGGGCAACTTTCTCCCTTACCCCCAAGGGGATGATCGAGACACTGAAACTGCGCCGTCCGATCTACCGCAAAACCGCTGCGTTCGGCCACTTCGGTCGGACCGAAGACACCTTTAGCTGGGAGGCCACGGACAAGGCGCACGCGCTCAAAGAAGCCGCGCAGCCGGCCGCAGCCGCCCGGGGCTGAGCTGGTGGTTGAAACGCTCCATCACTCTCGGGGCTCGAGAGTGATGGGGTGGTCAGGAACACTACGTGTGGGAGAGAATGTGGCCTTAGTAGAAGGGTGCAAGCACGCCCTGGAAATCACTGTCCCCGTACCTGAGGTGGAACAGGAAACTGAGCGTGCGGCCGTCGCAATTCAAGGGAAAGCGCGCCTGCCGGGTTTTCGGCCCGGAAAGGCGCCGCTTTCAATCGTTAAGACCCGCTTCGCCGGCGATATCCGGCAGGAAGTCCTGGACGCGCTGGTGCCGCGGTTTCTGCAGGCCGCCGTGGAGAAGGAAAATCTCCAATTGGTGGGCCGGCCGGGGATCTCCGACGTCCATTTTCATGCCGGGGAGCCGCTGCGCTTCAAGGCCGAATTCGAGGTTGCACCGACGTTTGAATTGGGCGAGTATCGCGGCGTCACCGTCACCTACAACGAACCCGAAGTGACCGACGCCGACGTGGATACGCGAGTCGAACAAATCCGCGACCAGAAGGCTCAGTACGTCAACGAGGAGCCGCGGGCTCTAGTCGACGGCGACTATGCCGTGGTGTCCCTCGAAAGCCTGGAGGGTGTCCAGGAGAAGGTCTCGCAGGATGAGCTGATGCTCAAGATCGGCGACGAAGCCACCATGAAGGAGTTTAGCGAGAGTCTGCGCGGAGCTTCGCCCGAAGATGTGCGCGAGTTCGTCGTTACCTATCCGGAGGATTACGATCGCCCGGCGCTGGCGGGGAAGACCGTAAAATTCCGCGCGCTAGTGAAGGCCATTCGCCGCAAGGAACTGCCAGAGCTCAATGACGAGTTCGCGAAGGATTTGGGCGACTTCAAAACGCTGGAAGAACTGAAAGAGACCATCCGCAAGTCGATTCAGCAGGAACGCGGGCATCGCGCGCAGGAAGAAGCCAAGAGTCAGTTGATCGACAAGCTGGTGGATGCGCACGACTTCCCCGTGCCGGATGCTTACATCGACCGGCAGATCCAGATCAACGTCGAGAATCAATTGCGGTCGCTGGCCGCGCAGGGCGTCGATCCCAATCAGATCAAACTCGATTGGGCCAAAGTGCGCGAGTCGCAGAAAGACCGCGCGGTGCGCGACGTAAAAGCATCGCTGATCCTAGATAAGATCGGCGAACGGGAAGCGATCGGTGCGACACAGGAAGAAGTCGACCGCGAGGTAAACCGGATCGCACGCCAGCAGCGCGAGGCTGCCGCGGTGACGCGCGCCAAGCTTCAGAAGGAAGGCGGACTGGCCCGCATCGCCGGCCACATCCGTACCGACAAGACTCTCGGCTTCCTGTTTGAGCAGGCTCGTAAAGAAGCCGGCAAAGAACCGGCGAAGCAAGAAACTGAAAACACCTAAATCTAATTCAAATGCGAAAAAAAATTACTGTAGTCGGCGGCGGCAACGTCGGCGCGAGCTGCGCTGTCAACCTCGCGTATAAGGAACTGGGCGACGTTGTACTCGTGGACGTAGTCGAAGGCGTTCCCCAAGGCAAAGCGCTCGACATGCTCCAGATGGGTCCCGTCGAGGGCTATGATGTCCGCATCACCGGCGCGAACGATTACGCGCCTACAGCGAATTCGGACGTGGTGGTGATCACGGCGGGACTGGCTCGCAAGCCCGGCATGAGCCGCGACGATCTTCTGCTGGCTAACCACGAAGTGGTTAAGGGCGTCTCCGAACAGATCGCGAAGTATTCGCCCAACGCAATCATTATCCTCGTGACGAATCCTCTGGACGCGATGTGCTGGAGCGCGTTTAAGGCTTCGAAATTCCCCAAGCACCGAGTGATCGGTATGGCGGGCGTGCTCGATTCAGCTCGCTTCCGCACGTTCATCGCGCAGGAGTTGGATGTTTCGGTGGAGAATGTCACTGCGGTGGTGATGGGCGGACACGGCGACACCATGGTGCCGGTCGTCAGGCTCTCGGGTGTCTCAGGTATTCCGCTGACCGAGCTGATCGCGCCTGATAAGCTCGCGGCGATCGTCGACCGCACCCGCAATGGCGGCGCGGAGATCGTCAAATATCTCAAGACCGGCAGCGCATATTATGCTCCGTCGGCTTCGGCTGTAGAGATGGTCGAATCGATTCTCAAGGATAAGAAAAAGGTCCTGCCGTGCGCGTCATATCTCGAAGGAGAGTACGGCATCAACGGGCTCTTTGTTGGAGTTCCGGTAAAGCTGGGGGCGAAGGGGATCGAACAGATCTACGAGATCAAGCTGACGGAAGAAGAGAAGGGCATGCTCGCCAAGAGCGCCGCTTCGGTCCAGGAACTTATCGATATTCTAAAAACCAAGGTTTAATTTGTGGGGCAGGTCTTGAGACCTTTGGCCCGCCCCACGAATTCTTAGCGGTCGCAGTTGCAGTTGCCCAAGGCTAATTCTGAAACCGCCTCCGCAGGCCTACGCCTATCAGCAGAAGGAGCCCGGTTCCCAACGTAAAGATAGATGCTGGCTCGGGAACACTCGACGTCAGCGGCTGGTTAAATAAGACATTATCAATCGCAAAATCCCATGCGGTTGGGGCGCTGGTGTAGTCAATTGTCACGACGGTTCCGCTAGCGGCGAATCCTTCAGTTGCGAGTGAGCCGCCCGTGGTGGCGAGATTAAAGTTCAGCGAGTGACCATTATTGTCGGCCATGGTGTAGTTACCCGCGAGAGCATTCAGAATATCGATCTGAAAATTCTGGACAGGCGCGCTGAAGGTAACCGTCAGCGGGTTCGTAAATGACGTAGGACCGCCACAAATGTCGCAAGTCGCATAAACATTTGAGTTGTCAGTGCTCTGGGCGGTTTCGTTGGTCAGGATAACGCCGCCAGTGAATGTTACTGTCAGCGCGCCGACGGTATATACCAGGGTATGGGCCCCACTTGTAGCGGCAAAATTAGTCGGGCCCGCGGGCTGATCTTCGAAATTAATGACCGAGGCGCTCGCTGAAACAGCGAGTGAAGCGGCTAATATTGCAATGCTCGCAAGAGATTTCATGGTTATTCGCCCCTCCTAGGCGGATTCCAAAATCGCTGATAAGTATTAAATGAGTATACCGTTTTGGGACTTCATGTCAACTTTAATCTACTCGCTAAGTACTTGGAGTTCTAGTACTTCCGTATGCCGAACCGGACTGCTAGCAGAGACAATCAAGAGGTGCAGGGGCGGGTTCTTAGTATAAAATTGACGGTAAATACGCTCCAGCGGGCTCGTTATAAAGCCCCAGAGTCATGAGGGTCATGGGCTCCGCCACACGCAGGCCGTTCGCCAGGCACCACCGGAACAACTCCGCATTGCGAGTCGGTACCAGTATTCCCGGTCCGCCAAATCCATCCGCAGCGGCAATCAGTGCCTGCAAGTCCAGATTGGTCTCGCCCACCGCGTGCCCGAAGAAAGCCAAGCTGCTGCAATAGGCCGTAATTCTTCCATGCCGCTCGACCACGGCTGCGGTCCCCTGGGCGATGGAATCCGCCAGATCGCCTCCGCGATGGTGCCCGTGAACTTTTACGCTCACCTGATTGCAGGCGTCCAAGTCCTCGGTCACTGCCGGACGTACGATGCATCCCTCCAGCTTCTTTTTGATTGCGGGTCCCTGCATTACGGAAAGCGGCTCGCGTGCGTCGAATCCCAAAGTCGAGTATAGGGAGAGCGATCGCATGTGAAACGCCGCCTGCACCAGGCGAACTCCCGGAAAATTCCGCGCGCGGGCGCGATTAAGCACCGCTTGCATTAGACCCCGCCCCACGCCCCGATTCTGCGCTCCCGGATCGACGGTGATCGGCCCGATCCCCGCGATGGGCGAACGTTCATCCATGCAGTTGCTCCCTACGATGCGCCCGCCCTCCTCGGCGACGAGGCAGTAGAAGCCGGGATGCACGAACATCGCTGACATCAAGCCCGCAGCCTGTTCCACGGCCGGTAGGTCGGGAGGAAATCCGTGGTCGGTATTAATCTTGTAGAACGCCTCGTAACAGATCTTGGCGCTGGCCGCCACGTCTTCGGGTTTCGCCTGTCGAATCGTCAGCACAGACATAAGGTCAGTTTAACGCGGCAGGCTCTGTTCGGCTGCGGACAGCGGCTGCCGTATCCACGCACTGTCCGCAATCGGACGGGCTATTTAATCAAGGATTTATGTTGCTCCCCTGGCGGCTACGCGCCTGCAGTCTCGCAGGCGAGGTGCAGACATGTCACGAATCATCTTGCGCATAAGTCTTGCTTTCCTGAGTTCTGGACTGCAATTATCCGCACGGCCCCAAGCCGCGAGCGCTCCGACGGCCCAGGATGTGCTTGCATCAACCCTCACAGACCTGCGGGGGGTGAGCGAAACTATCGAGACCTCCCGCCCGGAAGACCGGATGGAAGGGAGCGCTTTGTTGTTCTCGATTCTAAACGATCCGACGGTCTCCGTCGCGCGGCTGGACGGTGTGCACTTACCGGCGCAGCAACGCCCATCGCAGGGGACCATCTCGGCAAAACGGCTGCAGCATCGAGCGCCGAAAGCGGCGCGGCAGTCCTATGAAAAGGCCGCCAAGATGTCAGGCGGAAAACACATTGAACAAGCGGCCAAGGAACTGGAGAAAGCACTCGCGATTGATCCTGACTTTGCCGAGGCGCACGACGATCTGGGAGTAGCCTACGCCCAGCTGCACCGGTATCCGGAAGCCGCGCAGGAATTCCGGCGAACGATTGAGCTGATTCCCGATGAATCTCTCCCTCATTCCAATTTGGCCTGGGTTTTATACGAAATGGGCCAACGAGCCGAAGCTGAAATCAGCGTCCGGCGCGCGATTCAGCTTTCCCCGGACAACGCCGCGGCTCACTTGTTGATCGGACGCTTGCTGGTGGACAGGCCGGATACTTTCGCGGAGGGGCTAGGGCATCTACAATACGCGGCGCGTAGCATGCCCGAAGCTGAACGGATGGCTAAAGCTCTTAGGCGACAGTAGGCGTCGCACGAGCTGCTGATTTACAGGTACAGTGGCTAGGTGAGAGGAGGACCTCGATGTCCAAACTGTACACGCTCTTCGCTCTTCCTTTACTGGCTGCGCTCGCGGCCGCACAAACCCCCTGCGATCAACTGAAACTTTCGTTTCCCGATGCGTCGGTCAAATCGATCCAGTTCATACCCGCTGGCCCCTTCGCGGCGCCCACCGGAACACTGACTCCGGTGCTGCCGGCTCTCGAAGGATCGGCACCAGGCCGTGGTGGACGCGGCGGTCCTGGCGGCCAGGCAAAGGGTCCGGCAGCTGGAGGACGAGCTCCCCAAGCTGCTCTTCCCGTGCCAGCCTATTGTCGTGTCCTCATGGTGCTCGAGCCGTCGTCGGACTCGCTGATCGATACGGCCGTGTTTCTTCCCACCGAGAACTGGAACGGAAAACTCCAGGTGGTGGGAAATGGCGGATGGGCCGGCACGGTGAGTTATCCCGCGATGGCGGCTGCGTTGCGCGAAGGCTACGCGACTGCGTCGAATGACACCGGACACCGCGCCAACGACATGGGCGGAGGCGGCATGTTCGCACTCGGCCACCCCGAGAAGATCACCGATTTCGCTTATCGCGCTATGCACGAAACCGTCGTCAAGGCGAAATTGATCACCGCGGCTTTTTACGGCAGAGGTCCCAAGTACTCCTATTACAATGGCTGCTCCACCGGCGGCAGGCAGGGGCTTATCGAAATCACAAAGTTCCCGGAGGATTTTGATGCCGCCTCCGTGGGCGCTCCTGCGAATCCGCACGTGCATCTGCATGCGGCTGGAGCAGAACGATCGCTAGAGTTGATGAAGAACAACGCGCCGCTGACCCAGGCTAAGGTCGAAACGCTGCATAAGGCGGTGATGGACTCCTGCGATGCGCTGGACGGCGTGAAGGACGGCATCATTAGTAATCCTGAAAAATGCCATTACGATCCGTCAGCACTATTGTGCAAAGCGGCGGATGGTCCCACTTGTCTGACTGCGGGCGAGCTGGAAACGGTCCGCATCGTATTCGGCGACGTGAAGACGAAGAAGGGCGAAGTCATCTGGACCGGCTACGAGCCCGGGACCGAGTTGCAGGTTGGATCGCTCAAGACCGTTCCTACCGGACCGGGCGGCGTTTGGGACGTCATCCGCATCTTGGGCCACCAGAACAAGGACTACGACTGGCACAATTTCGATCTCGACACCGAAGTGGCGCAAGCCGATAAGGCGGGCATCGACGTTCTAACTTACGATCTTTCAGCTTTCAAGGCGCATGGCGGAAAGTTGCTGCTGTACCACGGCTGGGCGGATCCCAGCATTCCGCCGGGTCACACCGTTCTGTACTACAAGGAAGTGCTGAACAAGATGGGCAAGAAGCAGGACGATTGGTTCAAGCTGTACATGGAGCCCGGAATGGCGCACTGCGGTGGCGGCCCTGGCCCCGACCAGTTCAATAAAATGGGCGTGATTGAACGCTGGCGTGAAGCCGGGCAGGCTCCCGACGCGATCATTGCATCGCACGTAACGGGCAGTAGCGTGGACATGACACGTCCACTGTGCGCGTATCCGCAGGTTGCGGTGTACAAGGGCGTCGGCAGCACCAACGACGCGGCTAGTTTCTCCTGCAAGTTGCAGTAATCATCAGGTAGGGCCGGTTTTGCAGGCCGGCCCATACTCTCTTCGCAGCTACGCCGCCGCGGGCGCACCCATTTCCATCTGGGGCCGGACCTCGACAGTTCCCCGGCGGGCCGAGGGTATCTTCGCCGCAATCCCGATAGCCTCATCCAGATCCTTGGCCTCGATCAGGTAATAACCTCCGAGTTGCTCGCGCGTCTCCGCAAACGGTCCATCAGTGACCACCCGTTTGCCGTCCCGGATCCGAACACTGGTAGCGGCTGTCGTCGGTTGCAGCCGAGCCGCCGTCTTATAGTGGCCACTCGCCTGGATTTCCTGGGTAAACTGCCCGTAATCGCCCATCAACTGGCGTCCCTCGGCTTCGGTCATCTTCTCGAAGCTTTTCTCCTCGTCGTAAATCAACAGTAGGTATTTCATATTCGAACCTCCGTCAGTAAGTCGAACGGCGCGCGCCAGAATCGACAGACTTAGAAAAAATATTTACAATCGGGCATGTCCCTGGATCAAGCGGCAGACCAAGCGGTCGACGCGGTCTGGCGCTCCGATTGGGGACGAATTCTCGCCACATTAATCCGCTTGGTCGGCGACTTCGAGGTAGCCGAAGATGCAGCGCAGGAAGCCTTTGCGGCTGCCGTGGACCAGTGGCGAACTTCTGGCGTCCCGGAGTCACCGCGTGCCTGGATCATTCAGACGGCTCGCCACAAGGCCATCGATCACATTCGCCGACGGGCGCGATTGGAGGAGAAACTCGAATCGTATGTACCGCCTCAAATCTTCCACCAACCAGATCACGGGACCGCCGAAATTCCCGACGATCGTCTTCGGCTGATCTTTACCTGCTGCCACCCCGCGCTGGCTCTCGAAGCGCAGGTCGCTCTAACACTCCGCACGTTGGGCGGTCTCGAAACCGGCGAAATCGCGCGTGCGTTTCTGGTGCCGGAAGCGACCATGGCCCAACGCCTGGTGCGCGCCAAGCGCAAGATTCGGGATGCGGGCATTCCATATGCCGTGCCCAGCGCACTCGACATGCCGGAGCGCATTGAGGCGGTTCTAACGGTGATTTACCTGGTCTTCAACGAGGGCTACGCGCCCACTCGCGGTGAGGCATTGGTGCGGACCGATCTTTGCGCGGAGGCCATTCGGCTGGGGAATCTGATACGGACACTGATTTCGCCGCATCCGCCCGCGGAAGCCTCCGGTCTGGTCGCCCTGATGCTCCTCCACGATTCTCGCCGAGCGGCCCGTCTCAATAACGCTGGCGACCTGGTGGTTCTGGAAGAACAAGACCGCAGCCGTTGGGATCATGCCAAGATCGCTCAGGCGTTGCCATTGGTTGAGGAGGCGCTTCGCGGCGGTCCAGGCCCGTTCGCGCTGCAAGCGGCGATTGCCGCTCTGCACTGCCAGGCCGTACGACCTGAAGAAACGGACTGGGCTCAGATCGTTCGCCTCTACGATGTTCTCGAACGCTTGCAGGCGTCTCCTATTGTGTCGCTGAATCGTGCCGTGGCAGTCGCGATGGTGGGTGGCCCTCACGAAGGGCTGGTTCTTATCGACGCATTGGCCGCGTCTGGCGAGCTGGACAGTTATCACCTGCTACACGCCGCGCGTGCCGATCTTCTGCGACGCATCGGGTCCACGGAGGAAGCGGCCAAAAGCTACCGGCGAGCCCTGTCTCTCGTCAGCAACGAAAGCGAGCGTCGATTCCTCGAACGCCGCCTGCGGGAATTATAACGGCGACTACTTGCCGGTGTAGCTGACGCGCCAAATGACCTTCGCGCCATCGTCGGTGACCAGCAGCGAACCGTCGCCTGCCACGGCGATCCCAACGGGACGGCCCCAGACGACGCCGTTAGTCGAGAACCCTGTCAGGAAGTCCTCATACACCCCGTTCGACCGGCCCTTCTCCAGTAGGATCCGGATAACTTCGTGACCCGAACCAGCGGCATGGTTCCAGGAGCCGTGCTCGGCGGCAAAAGCATCGCCCGAATACTCCTTCGGAAATTGTTTCCCGTCGTAGAAGACCATGCCCAGCGATGCGCTATGCGGTTGGACCAGGACGTCGGGCACGATCACTTTGCTCTTCAGCTCAGGATGTTTGCCCTCGTGAGCAGGATCGTAGTTGCCTCCAATATAGAACCAAGGCCAGCCGTAGAATCCGCCGCGTTCGACGTGGGTAACGTAATCGGGAACCAGATTATCGCCGTAGGTATCGCGCTCGTTGATCGAAGTCCACAGCTCTCCGGTTTCAGGATTGATCGCCAGACCGACGGGATTTCGAATCCCCGAGGCGTAGATTCCCACAAACTTGCCATCGGGCGTGTACTCCAGAATATTGGCCCGATGGAATTCCTTGGCGTCGTCATTATTATTCGATGCCGACCCTACCGCCAGGAACAGGCTCTTGCCGTCCTTGGAAAAAACGATGTCGCGCGTGGAGTGTCCGCCACCCGCGGGGATGTCGGAGATCAGCGTCTGCGCTGGGCCGGTCGCCTTCAGATCGCCATTCTTATAGGGGAACCGCACCAGCGTGCTGGTATTGGTTACGTATACCCATTGCGGATTCGGACCGGGGGGATAGAAATTGATCCCGAAGGCGGCGGGAAGAGTCGCGAACACCGAGGATTGCTCCGGTTTGCCGTCGGCCGTAATGCCGCGAAACACCTTGACGGCGCCGCCGCCGGTATCGGCAACGAAATAATCGCCATTGGGGGCCGTCCGAATCTGCCGGGGGTTGGTGAGTCCGTCAGACACGTACATACTGACCTTGAACCCGGCCGGAGCCTGCGGCATCGCATTCGCCGGACGAGGTCCGGCACCGCCGCTCCTGCCCGACGGCGTGTCGCCGGGTTTGGGAAGATCCTTGGCGGTGATTTTATGGGCCAAGCCCGGTTTCAGCGACGCTGTGTTACTGAAAGCCTGTTTTCCGGTCAGCACGGTCAGGCCGTCGGTTTTAGCGGCGTAGAGCATCCAGCTCGCAGACAAAACCAGCAATCCATTGGGAAGGATCCATTGGAGCGTTTTCATGCCCATCAGATTACCTCAGGGTGGACTGGGGCACAACGTGGTAACTCACTCCTCCGGATGCGGCTCGAGTATGTGCCGACATTTGGCACACAGCAGGCCATAGTCCGGCGGATCATCGGAGCTAACGGAAGGGTTCGGATCGTTGAGGGGCTCGATCAACTCTCCGCAGTTCTCGCAGCGTGTTTCCATGCCGCCATTCTAGCGCCGCCCGCGAAAATTAGCGGTTCTTCGCCAAATCCATTTAATGAGTGGTCGCCTTACTCTGTTCCGTTAGTTCGGTCCCGCGCGCCTCTACATCCACCAGGAACATGGCAACTGTGCGGCCCTCCCAAAGAACATCGACGATGCCATCGCCGTTTTTCGGGCCTGAAACAACCTTGATGATCGCTCCGCTAGGTATGTGAACTGCAGTGCGCTTGCCTTCAGCGACATGTAACGCAAGAGTCTCCTTGGATAGCGTAAATTTCTTTCCGGTGAGCATTGGACAGCCTTTTCTACCTTCGACGAAAGGGTCCTGTTTGCGGCTTGGCTTACACAGTGGCGGCTTGGATCGGGGTACACCCATTGTCTCGACGGAGTACGTCAACCACAACTAGGTCCAACCCTAGCGAGCGACCTATGCCAAACGGCAAGGATGCTAGACATTTAACTTTGTTTACAACGTATGTGGTGATAGAATCTCTCAAGCGCGGTGGGCTTCTTCCTCCGAGGGCCCGCCCGCTCTCCCCAGAGACAATTGGCCGATCTGGGCGGTTTCGACCGCTGATGATCGGCCGGTCCCTGGGCCAATCCCAAACAAACCCTCTTTACTGTCGTCCTGCGGCTGGTGGCGGGGCTGGACGCTCGTTCCCAAAGTGATCCGCGAGCTGATCCGCAGTGAATCCACCGTTGGGTCGAGGCTGCTCCGCTAACATGGTCGCGTTCCAGTTCTCGTAGTCCTGAACCAAGCGGCGATATACGTCCGGCTGGCGATTCTTGAGGTTGGCACGCTCCAGCGGATCGTCGACCACATTGAACAGGAACGTGTTCTCGCGAATTTTGAGATACTTCATGTCGCCATCGCGGGTGGCATGCTGCGACTTTTCGTTGTAGCGCCAATAAAGCTTCCGCTGAACCGGCGCGGCGTTCTGCGTGAGCGTCGGCAGCAGACTCATGCCGTCGGGTGGATAGGCGGGATCGGGCTGCGTCCCGGCGGCGGCCAGCAGCGTAGGGAGCCAGTCCATTGAAATGGCGACTTGCTGCGTGGTGCTTCCGGCTTTAATATGACCGGGCCAGCGAACCAGCGCAGGAATTCTTAGACCACCTTCCAGAAGCTCGGTTTTCTTACCAGTAAAGGGCCAGGTATCGGCGAAACGCTCACCGCCGTTGTCGCTGGTGAAGATTACGATGGTGTTGTCCGCGATGCCGGTGCTGGAGAGCGCTTGAAGCACGCGGCCGACCTGCTTGTCCAGTTCCCCAACCATCGAGGCATAGGTTTTGAGCGAGCCGCCGTCGAAGTCGAAAAGCGACCGGACGCGCCGCGATTCGGCCTCGTCGTTCGGTCCTTCCCAAGGCCAGTGAGGTGCGTTGAAATGCAGGCTCACTAGGAACGGCCGGCGCTGCGCGGCGTAGTCGGTGATGGTTTTGATGGCGTGATCGCCCAGCAGAGTGGTGAAGTAGCCGGTTTGCTCGATCGGCATGTCGTCATCCCACGTGTCGACTGCGGAATTGGGACCCACACCTGGCTTGTGCGTAAAGTAGTCGATGCCTCCGTTATGGAATCCCCAGAAATGGTCGTAGCCGCTCTTGAGCGGGCTGAAGTTGGGCAGATTGCCGAGGTGCCATTTCCCGAGCAGGGTCGTCCCATACCCGGCTTTCCGGAGCAGTGAGGGCAGCGTGGGATGTTCGGGCGGCAGACCGACGTTCGTCACGCCCGTACCAAGCGGCTCGGCGAGGCCGACCGGCAGGCGGTACTGATAGCGACCGGTGATGAGAGCGGTGCGGGTAGCCGAACAGACGGCCGAGTTGGCGTAGGCTTGCAGGAACTTCATGCCCGCTGCTGCAAGGCCGTCGATATTGGGCGTCGTGTAATCGCGGCGGCCGTAGCACGAAAGGTCGGCGTAGCCCAGGTCGTCGGCCATGATGTAGACGATGTTGGGGGGCGCAGTCTGAGCTCGAGAAGTGCGAGCGGCGAGGGCCAGTGCGATGGGGGTCGCGAGAACGCGGCGGCGAGTGAGTGGATGGGTCACGGAAATTAGTTTAGCTCCGCGGACTCCCTCCTGGCTTCGATGAGGATCGGAATATTCTTGCAGGGCCCGCAACGCGCGCTTCTCCTCAACGCGCGTTAAACCGAGCGGCATAGGCATCGAGGTATTTCAAACCGGAGCCGGTATTGTACAAGACCATGCGATCGGCGAGCTTGAGGAACTGACTCGCGATAAGCTTGCGTGCGGCGGCGACGCAAGCCGCGCCTTCGGGCGCCGCGAAGATTCCCTCGAGCGATGCGAGTTCGCGGCCGGCGTCGAGAATGTCCTCATCGCTGATGGTAATGGCGCTTCCCGCGCTCTCGCGGAGGATATTCAAGATCAACACATCGCCGAGCGGCTTGGGGACGCGCAGTCCTGCGGCGATGGTCGAAGCGTTTTGCCAGAATTCAGAGCGCGCCGCGCCTTGCTCGAAGGCTCGGACAATGGGCTGGCAGCCCGCAGCCTGAACGGCGATCATCTTCGGGCGGCGGGCGCCGATCCAGCCGAGCTGTTCCAGTTCGTCGAAGGCTTTCCACATACCGATCATCCCCACACCGCCGCCGGTGGGGTAGAAAATCGCATCGGGTAGCTCCCAATCGAACTGTTCGGCGACCTCGTAGCCCATGGTCTTCTTGCCTTCGACGCGATAAGGCTCCTTGAGCGTGCTCATATCGAACCAGCCTTCCTGGTCTTTGCGTTCAGCAACCATGCGGGCGCAGTCGCTGATGAGTCCGTCGACAAGAGTCACGGTCGCGCCGAGAGTTTTGCACTCGATGTAATTGGATTGGGGAACGTCCTTCGGCATGAAGATGTGCGCCTCGATGCCGGCGGCAGCGGCATAGGCGGCCGCGGCACTGGCGGCATTTCCCGCGGACGGAATCGCGATTTTGCGAATGCCGAGCTCCTTCGCCATGGTGATCGCGGTCGTCATGCCGCGGGCTTTGAAAGAAGCCGTGGGATTCAATCCCTCGTCTTTCACCCAGAGTTGTTCCGATCCGATCGCGGCGCCCAGGCGGGGTGCGCGGATCAGCGGCGTCATGCCTTCACCGAGAGAGACGATGGACTCCGGGCGCTGGGGCGGAAGAACCGGCAGGTAGCGCCATAGATCGGGTCGAGCGGATCGAACCTGATCGCGCGTCCAGATTGTTCTGATCTCAGGGAGATCGTAGCGGACGAAGAGCGTTCCGCCGCAGGAACAAAGGTTGTGAACCCTGTGCGGTTCGAATCGCGTTGCGCATAGACTGCATTCGAGATGGGTGATGTTGGACATTCTTTCCGAGAGTATACTGGCGGGTGATCCGGTACAGCCCCTCCACAATAAAGACGGCACCATCACTGTCACGGCTCGGAAAAGAAAATGTCAGAACAACTATTGGATAACTCTGTTTGGGAAAAGAAGTATTTCGATGGCGCGTGGAAGACGGCGCCCAAGACGATTCCAGTGCGTGAGCCGGCGACCGGCGAAGCGCTAGGCGATGCAGGAGGGGGCACGCCAGAGCTGGCGGTAGAGCTAACTGAGCAGGCTGCCAAAGCGCAACCCGCCTGGGCCGCGAAGCCCGCTGAAGAGCGCGCGCGGATCATGCGCGAGGCAGCCCGGATCATCGAGAATCACTCGAAAGAGATCATGGATTTCAACGTCCGCGAGACGGGCGGCGTGCAACCCAAGGCGGGTTACGAAGTGGCCATCGCGACGGGCGAACTGTATCATTCGGCTGCCATCTTGATCCAGCCTATCGGCGAAATTCTTCCGCCCACTTCTCCGGACCGGATGAGCATGGCGATTCGTGTTCCCGTCGGCGTGGTCAGCGTGATCACACCGTGGAATGTTCCGCTGGTGCTGGCCATGCGCTCGGTGGCTCCGGCTCTGGCACTGGGAAACGCGGTGGTGCTGAAGCCGGATCATCAGACTCCTGTGACGGGCGGGTATCTACTGGCTCGGGTATTCGAGATGGCGGGAGTCCCTGCGGGCGTATTCAGCGTGATTCCTGGAGGTCCCGATGTCGGCGAGGCCTTGGTCACGGCCCCCGCTGTTCGGCTGGTCACATTCACCGGATCGAGTGCCGTAGGACGTCGCGTGGGCGAGCTGGCGGGCAAGGGTCTGAAGAAGGTTTCCTTGGAGCTCGGCGGCAACAGTCCGATGATCATTCTGGATGATGCGGATCTCGATGCCGCGGCTTCCTGCGGCGCGTGGGGATCATTCCTGCACCAGGGGCAAGTCTGCATGGCGACCAGCCGGCATATCGTGCACAAGAAAGTCGCGGCCGAGTACATGAAGAAATTGGCCGAGCACGCCGCGGCGCTTCCGGTGGGCGATCCGTTCCGCGCGCATGTGGCGATCGGGCCGCTGATCAGCGAAAAGCAACTGACCCGCGTAGACGGAATCGTTCAGGATTCGGTGAAATCGGGGGCGAAAGTTGTGACGGGCGGCACCCACGAAGGTCTCTTCTACAAACCTACCGTGCTGGGCAATGTGAAGGTCGGCATGCGCGCATATGACGAGGAGATTTTCGGGCCCGTGGCGCCGGTGACGATCGCCGAAAACGACGATGAAGCCGTGGCGCTAGCCAACGGGACGGGTTATGGCCTGGCAGCGTCGGTGATGACGGGATCCGTCGATCGAGGGATGCGGATGGCACGGCAGATTAAAGCCGGAATGGTACACATCAACGATCAAACCATCGCCGACCATCCAGGGATTCCTATGGGCGGCATGGGAGCCTCGGGAAACGGCTCGCGCTTCGGAAGCACTACGAATCTGGACGAATTCACCGAATGGCAGTGGATCACGGTGAGCGGGACGCCGGCGAAGTATCCGTTTTGAGGGAGATGTGCCACCAAACGGTTGATGAGTTATTTTAGAGTACCCTTATGCAACTGAAATCCATTATTGCGGCCATCATTACTCTGTTTGTAATCGTACTCGTTGCGGTATCGCAAACCCCTGCGGCGCCTAAGCATCACGCGGTAATGCAAATGAGCGAACCCCAGGACGACGAATGGAGTTACTTGCTCGCCCACATCCAGAACATGCGGATCGCATTTGCCAATGATGGAGGCGTCGAAATCGAAGCGGTCTTTTTCGGTCCGGGACTCAACATGCTGCGCAAGACCAACACCGATCACGCGGATATTCTGCAACGTTTCGCGAGCGAAGGGGTCAAGCTGACGGCTTGCCGCAACTCGATGCGCGACCGGAATATCACGACCGAGGATCTCTTCCCGTTTGCCACGACAGTCGATTCCGGAGTGGCGGAACTTGTTCGCAAACAGGAAGCCGGCTGGGCGTACATAAAGTAGCTATTTGCGGGAGCCTAGAGACCGCCACCACATCTGCCGATAGAAGAAGTATCTATGTCCGCTCCGCTCGCCGGCAAGTTCCAGGATCACTACAAAGTTCTCGAGATCGAGCCTAAGTCGAACCTGAATACGATTCATCATGCCTACGGCAAACTGGCAGAGAAGTATCATCCTCGCAACGATAAGACCGGCGATCAGGCCATGTTTGACGCCATCAACCTGGCATACGAAGTTCTGTGTGATTCGGGGCTGCGGAGCGAATTCGACAAGCTCAAAGGCCTCGGAGAGGACAAGGCCGAATTCAAGTTCAGCGGGCTCGATTTTTTCGCGGCGCTGGGGCATGAGACCGCACTGCGCGCGGCCCTGCTTTGTATACTGTACGACCGCCGGCGCCAGAAGCCATTCACACCAGGCATCTCGATGCGTCAAGTCGAAAACATGCTCGAGTCGACACCCGAGGGATTGAATTTTGCCCTGTGGTATCTGAAACAGCGGAACATGGTTGCGAGCGACGACAAGAGCAACCTCCTGATCACAGTAGATGGCATGGACTATCTGGAAGCTAATCCGCCCACGCCCGAGATGGTGATGCCGCTGATCAGGGCTGCGGGGCTGGCGATCCCCCAGTCAGAACCGATAGCTGAATCCTTGGTGAAACCTGAATTGCCGGGCACGGGGCCGTCCAGCGTGAAGCGGATCTTCGAAGCTCTAGCGCGCTCCTAGGCGGGCATCAGGATGCTTTAGAAGATCGCCCGGTCGATGCAGAGCGCACCGCTCGACGCACTAAGATCGCGACGATTACAGTATTCGCAAGAAGGTGGTATTCGTATACTGAAAGTATCCCCATGGTCACGGAGGTTGCTAGCTGTACTTTCGACCGACTGGAGCTCGATTCCGGCGCTACGCTAGCTCCCGTAGAGGTCGCTTATGAGACCTACGGCGAGTTGAATGGGGCGCGTTCCAACGCCATCTTAATCGTCCACGCCTTTTCCGGCGACGCACATGCGGCGGGCGAAGGCGGGTGGTGGTCGTCCATGATCGGACCCGGCAAGGCCTTCGATACCGACAAGTATTTCGTCCTTTGTTCCAATGTGTTAGGTGGTTGCCGCGGCACCACAGGTCCAGGCTGCATCAACCCCGAGACGGGATGCCCCTGGGCCATGTCCTTCCCGCAGGTCACCATTGCGGACATGGTAAGGCTGCAGAGAATGCTGATCGATCATCTGGGAATCGATAAGTTGCTGACCGTGTCGGGCGGCTCGATGGGCGGTATGCAGGCGCTGGAATGGGCCGTATCGTATCCGGAGCGCGTGGCTTCGGCCATCCCCATCGCGACCACCGCGCGACACAGCGCGCAGCAGATCGCGTTTAACGAGGTGGGGCGGCAAGCGATCATGGCTGACCCCGACTGGAATAACGGAAATTATTACGGGGGACGGCTGCCGGGGCGCGGGCTGGCTGTAGCGCGGATGGTAGGCCACATCACCTACATGAGCGACGAGAGCATGCGCGAGAAGTTCGGGCGCAAGCTGCGAACGCCCGACCAGTTCGAAGTCGAGAGCTACCTGAAGTATCGCGGCTATAAGTTCGTCGACCGGTTCGATGCGAACTCGTACATCTATATCACGCGTGCCATGGACACGTTCGATCTGACACAGCGCGGCGCATTGCCCACGCTGTTCGAATCGAATGAGGCACGATTTCTGCTGATCAGCTTCACCTCGGACTGGCTGTATCCGCCATATCAATCCTTGGAAATCGTCAAAGCTTTGCGGGGAAGGAATTGCGACGTGGCGTACTGCAATCTGGATGCGCGCTACGGGCACGATTCTTTCCTGGTAGAGGTCGAGCAGCAGACCGAAGTGGTCCGCGGATTCCTGGCAAGCACGTTCCGTGAGGCGGCTGCAAATGCGTAAAGTCGATGGCTAATGTCTACGGGCGGCGCGACTTCGCGATCATCGGGGAACTGATCGAGCCGAAGACACGAGTGCTGGATTTGGGCTGTGGCGAGGGCGAACTGCTGGCTTGGCTCAAGGAGCACAAGCAGGTGGACGGGCGCGGCGTCGAGATGGAAGGCGCTCGCGTGCAAAAGGCCATTGCGCGCGGGGCATCGGTCTATCAAGGCGATCTGGAGTCGGCGGTCGAAGACTATCCCAACTTGGCATTCGACTACGTGGTGCTGTCGCAAACACTACAGGAGACGCGATATCCGCTGGCGGTGTTGCGCGGGATGCTGCGGGTCGGCAAGCGTGCCATCGTGGCATTTCCGAATTTCGGGCATTACTCCGTGCGGTTGGCTTGGCTATTGAGTGGACGTGCGCCTCGGACGGACCGGTTTCCTTATGACTGGTACGATTCACCGAACATCCATTTCCTGTCCGTGCTGGACTTCGAGGCGTTGGCGCAGCAGCAGGGCTGGAAAGTGGAACGGCGAATTTGTGTTGCGGGGGAGCGGCAGGTGACGTGGCTGCCGAACCTGATGGCGGAGATCGCGGTGTTTGAAGTGTCCGCAGGATCACATTGATATCGTTCTTCTGATGCAGACGTTCACAGGTGAGCCAGCGAAGCGGCTGGATCACTTTCTCCAAGAAAAGCTGAGCGACTACAGCCGCTCGCGAATTCAATCCTGGATTAAAGAGGGCCGCGTGCAGGTAGACGGTTCGCCGGCAAAATCGTCGCTTCTGCTGCGCGGCGGCGAGACGATCGACGTTTCCCCCGCCGGACTTCCGCCGCTTAAAGCCACTCCCGAAGATCTTCCCGTGGAAGTGCTGTACGAGGATGCATCTCTCATCGTTGTAAACAAGCCAGCAGGCCTGGCGGTACACGCAGGCGCCGGGTTGCACGAAGGGACGCTGGTGAATCGGCTGGTGCATCGCTTCGAGGCTCTCTCGCAATTGGGAGGCGAGATGCGGCCGGGAATCGTGCACAGGTTGGACAAGGATACCAGCGGCGTGATTCTGGTCGCGCGGACTGACGCGGCGCATCGGGCTTTAGCCGCCCAGTTCGCGGGCCGGACGGTAGAGAAGATCTATCTCACGCTGGTGCATGGAAAAGTAGGGGCCGATTCGGGACGGATCACGAAACCGATCGCGCGAGATCCAGTGCGGCGGATACGTATGACGGCACGGCTTGAATCCGGCCGCGAAGCTCTGACCGACTATCGCGTGCGGAAGCGCTTCGAGAAGTTCACGTTTCTAGAAGTGCGCATTGGCACTGGCCGGACCCATCAGATCCGGGTGCATCTGGCGAGCATCGGCCATCCGGTGGCGGGCGATCGCGTCTATGGAGCTCCGCCGGCAGAAAGGTTGTTCCTGCATGCCTGGCGAATTGGGTTTGTTAGCCCTGCTACCGGGGAAAAGGTAACCGTAGAAGCGCCTTTGCCAGCGGCTCTTGAGGCTTGGCTCGCGGGGCTATAATCCTAGGTGAAGATGAAACGTGTATTTATTGGCCTCCTGAGCATAACTTTGGTGTTTGGCCAGAGCGCCAAGCAGAAGGCGGCGCAGAAGGCAGCCCCCTCGGCGGACGATCCGAGCCGGATCACAGTGGACGTGACGCGCGTCAACTTGCTGTACACGGTGACTGATAAGAAGGGGCGCTTCGTAAGCGATCTCACTAGGAACGATTTCGAAATCTTCGAAAACAAAAAGCCTCAGCAGATTCTGGAATTCACGGCGGAAACTGACCTGCCTTTGCGGATCGCGATGCTGATCGATACCAGCAATAGCATTCGCGAGAGATTCCGGTTCATCCAGGAAGCCGCGACGGACTTCATCACCACGGTCATGCGTCCGGGCAAGGATAAGGCGCTGGTGGTGAGTTTCGATACGTCGCCCGAACTGGTGGCGGACCTGACCGACGACCAGGTAGCTGTAACCAAAGCCATCCGGGAGCTACGGCCTGGCGGCGGTACGGCCCTATACGACGCGATTTTCTACTCCTGCCGTGACAAGCTAATGATGGATCAGCCGCGCGATAAATTCCGCCGCGCAATTGTGATCCTCAGCGATGGCGACGATAACCAGAGCCGATACACCCGCGAGCAGGCGCTCGAGATGGCGCATAAGGCTGACGCGGTGATCTACACAATTTCGACCAACATCACGCATCTGGAAACCAGCGGGGACAAAGTGCTGAAGCGCTATGCGGAAGAGACCGGCGGAATCGCCTTCTTTCCGTTTAAGGCTGAGGACATGGGGCAGTCCTTCGAGAACATCGCCAATGAACTGCGGCATCAGTACAACGTATTCTACCGGCCGGATCCGCTGCGCACCGACGGACTGTACCATCCCGTGGATATTCGCGTGAAGGACCGCAAGGAATTCACCGTCCGAGCCCGGCACGGGTATTACGCGCCTACGCTTCCACTTGCGCCCAAGAACTAACGGCGAGCGGTGACTGTTTGCCCGAATGGATCGATGACGCGGGCGGTAGGTGTCGCGTAGTAGCCGTTGCGGGTGCGGACCGTAGGCCGGCCGAAGCCGGTGACGGTCACTTTAATTTGCCGGAACGATCCATCCATAACCTGATTGGAGGATGTGTATCCGAGAATGTATTGATTTCGGATTTCGTGCGCTACGCGCGGCGTAATTTCCTGAACATCGCTGGTACTCTTGGGATAATAATCCATCCCGCCCGAGGCGTCCACCAAAGTCTTCAGCGCTTTCTTCGCCGACCGCGCTTCCCGCGCTTCTTCCTCGTTCAATAGTCCGATGGCGTAGACTAGCACCTCGCTGTTCTGCGCCTGACGGAGAACCTGTTCCAGGGTGATATCGCTCG
This sequence comes from Bryobacteraceae bacterium, assembly GCA_025980665.1. Lineage (GTDB taxonomy): Bacteria > Acidobacteriota > Terriglobia > Bryobacterales > Bryobacteraceae > Palsa-187. The sequence continues at coordinate 5,215 of JAICXC010000012.1, read as the reverse complement.
AATTGTCGTTGCCGTCCGTGATCACGACGAGGACTTTCTTGTCCTTCTTACCGTTCTTCTTCACGTAATTGATGGACTTGCTCAACGCATCGCGCATCGCGGTGCCGCCGCGAGCTTCCATTCTCGCGAGCGCGGCCTCCATTTTCTTGACGTCGTTAGTAAGAGGCTGATCGAAGTGTGTATCGTCGTTGAAATTGACGATAAAGACTTCATCGTCCGGGTTGGATTGCTTCACCAGCTCCAGGGCGGCGGCGGCGACTCTGGTTCGTTTGCTGGTCATGCTTCCGCTGTTGTCGACGATGATACCCATGGAGACGGGAACGTCCTCGCGGCGAAACAGCCGAATCGGCTGCTCCACGCCGTCTTCGAAAACCTTGAAAGCCGACTGAGGGATGTTGGTGACCAGCTTCCCGTTCTTATCGACAACGCTGGCATGCAGAAGCACTAGCCGCGCATCGGTACGGTACGTGGGGACGTCGTCCTGGGAGGCTGGGGGCGCCTGTGCGAGAGCTATCCCCGCAAGCATAAGGAGCGCGATATTGCGTGCTAGCAACAACCTCTTCAAGTCTATCAGGACTCCATCAGGGGGAGTGCCGGGTAGGTCACCGAGGCTCCGTTGACGCGCGCAAAAGGGGTGTATTTGTGGGCTTTGCGGCTGGTGGCGGTCAGGATGTGCTCGACTTCGATTCCACGCGCGGTGAGGGCGTCGGCGATCAGAGACCGGTGACATCGCCACGGGACCGCTTCGGCGCACATGATCACGGTGGGACCGGCGGCGGCGATCTCGATGAGCTTGCTGAGGTTCTCGGCGAACGCGGGAGTCTGCATGTAATCCGCATAACCGCGAAAGCTGGCGTTCTTCCAGCCGGTATTGAGGGAATCCTTGCGGGCGTGCCGGAGTCCTCCGAGTCCGGGAAGGTGAGTATACCGGATTCCGCGTTGTTCCAGCGAAGGGGCGAGTTGATCCTGGCCGAAATGAGGATGGCGTCGCGACTTCGGAATCGTTCGAACGTCTACCAGCTGTCGAATGCCGTGCGCGGCCAACACTTCGAGAAATTTCTCGATGGGCAGCGTGGAGTGGCCGATGGTGAAAATCGTCAGGGTTTTACTACCGCGCGGAGATACGAAAGAATCGCCGAGAGCTCAGCTTCATTATAGGACCCAATAACCGAGGAGTGACGCCAGGTACTGCCTTCGCCAGTCTGAACGGACGAGGGCGATTCGGTCCGGAGCACAGGCGGTGCGCTGGTCAGATCGTAGAAGACCACCGTGTTGGCTTTCTTGCTGACGATTAGAGCCGGCATCGACTCGCCGCCCAGGGTCACCGTCGAAACCTGTGGAGTGCTCAACGCCTTCAGCGCGGCGGTGTCAGCGGGCACTTTCCCGATCGGTGTCGCGACAGGGATGCCGATGCCTCCGATTTCATGACAGGTGGAGCATCGTCCAAAGCTGCGGACAGAGTCAGAGAAGAGATTGCGGCCACGAGCAGCGTCGCCTGTAAGACGTGCGATTGACGGGCCTGGAGGTGCGCCGCTAACGGTGATTACGGGATTGGTGACGCCATTCAGGGAGGCCACATAGGCCACCACGGCGGTTAGATCGGCGCGAGACAGCGTTGCTCCGAATGCCGGCATCGCCGTGCTCGGAATACCCTGTTGGACGGTGTTGGCGATGAAAGCCTGGTCGAATCCGCGCCCAGCCAGGCGGGGCGCGCCCCCGTTGGTGCCCCTGGCTCCGTGGCAGTATCCGGTCGCGCAGGATTTGCTGAATACAGCTTCGCCCTGCTTTAGGACGTCCGGAAGATTTTGAGCCGCAGCGAACGCGGTGGCGGCGAGCAAGAGCGAACCGAGCTTCATCGCGACGCCTCCGGCAACGCGAAGACGACGAGCGTCGATCCCGCGCGAAAACTTTCCTCGGGGAACAAGCCGATGACGGCGCTGCCGACCACGGTCTGCTGAAACCCCGTCGTTACTGCAATGTATTGCCGCCCATTGACCGAATAGGATATCGATGCGCCGCGATGTCCGGCGCCCGTCTGGAAGCTCCACAACTTGTCGCCGGTGCGCGCGTCCAGTGCGAAGAAGTTCCCTTCGGGATCGCCTGTAAATACCAGATCGCCGCCCGTAGCGAGCATGGACGCAAGCAGGACGTACTTGTACGGCACGCTCCAGATTTTCTTGCCGGTGATCGGATCCCAGGCGTCCACATGGCTGTATGTGGATCGATTGGGCGGCAGGCGAGTGGGGAAGTCGCCATTCATATAGAAGCGCCCTTCAGTGGCCTTGGTGTCGTTGGGAGTGATGTCCATGCAGAGTTCCATGGCTGGGACATATAGGAAGCCGGTGCGAGGCGAGTACGCGGTGGAATTCCAGCTTTTAGCCCCAGCCGTACTCGGGCAGAAGTTCTTGGTTTTTCCCATTTCCGGCTCGTTGCGTCCCACTAGCTTGCCGTCTTCGGTGACGCCCGAAATCCAATTCGAAAGCTCCGGAACATTGAACGAGCTGATAAATTCGCCGGTGGCGCGATCGAGTACGAACGTCAAGCCGCTCTTGTTCATGTGGACCAGGATCTTGCGCATCTGGCCTTTGATTTGCCGGTCCATGAGCAGGACTTCATAGGAAGAGTCATAGTCCCATTGATCGTCCGGGACTTCCTGGAAGTGCCAGCGGAGTTTTCCGGTGTCGGCGTCAAGCGCGACCACGCTAGCTGTATACAGGTTCACATCCCGGGTTTTGCTGGCGCCCGCAGTGACGCGATCGGTATCGTAGAAATCCGCCGCAGCGTTGCCGGTGCCCCAATAGACCAGATTTAAGTCGGGATCGAAGGAGCCGGTGAGCCAGGGAGCGCCGCCACCGTAGCGCCAACTATCTCCCTTCCATGTTTCGTTTCCCTTTTCGCCCGGACCGGGAACTACGTACCAACGCCAGGCGAGGCGGCCGGTTTTGGTGTAAAAGGCGGTGAGATATCCGCGATGCGCCTGGTCGCCGCCATTGCCCCCGACGATGACTTTGTCCTTGACGATCAGTGGCGCGGCGAGGTTGTTGCAGCCGCACTGTTTCGGGTCGTCGACGCTCACCTTCCAGAGTTCCTTGCCAGTCTTTTGATCGAGCGCGACCAGAAAATTGTCTCTGGTACCGAAGATTACTTTGCCGTCGCTGACTGCGACTCCACGATTCTGGATGAAATCGGAATGGCTGCCCGCGATGCCCGCGCGCGGGGTGGGATAGCGATACTGCCAGATCACGGTCCCTTTGGCAGCGTCAAGAGCGAAGACGCGCGCGCTGGCGGAGATAAGATACATCACGCCGTCGGCCACGATGGGCGTGGAGCCGAGGTACTCAGTGTAATCGCCGGTTTGGAAAATCCAGGCGGGGAGAAGATTTTTGACGTTCGAAGTATTGATCTGGTCGAGGGCGCTGTAGCGCCAGGAAAACTGGGTGCCGCCATAGTGCGGCCAGTCAGCGCGGGTGACGCCGGCGTCCTGGGCGGATAACGGCAACAGCGCCAAAAACAGAAGGGCGGGAATTCGCATCGCTATATATGATACTTGGCGAACACGGTGCTAGCATGGGGTCATGAAATGGGTAGCCGGACTCCTGGTGGCGTCGTCGTGGCTATGGGCCGCGGATCGAGCAAAGGATCGCGAGGCTATTGACAGAGTCATCACCTCGTGGAATTCCGCGCAAACTGGGCGCGAGAGCGGGCGAGTTTGGTCGGAGATGAGCCGTCCGGTGATGGTTACTCACTCGGTTCAATTCTTGTCCTCCAAAGTTGCCCGAGTGGAAGCCTCACGCGTCCAATACGGTTCAACTGCGACACGTAGCGTGCCCGTAGTCATCCTGCTCGAGAAGACTCGTGAAGGGTGGAAAGTTACCTCCTCTCGGGAGTCAGCGGAGCTGCCCACGCCGATTCAACCGGTGCGATTCCTGCCTCAATAAGCCTTCCTTGAATGAATTTTGACGCGGCCCTGACCAATGTGGCGTTGTTGTGGCTGCTGACGACGCCCCACGAATTCGCTCATGCCTGGGTCGCGACTAAATTGGGCGACGACACGCCACGACTCCAAGGCCGCGTCACGCTCAATCCTCTGGCCCACGTCGATTGGATCGGCACGGTGCTTCTTCCCGCAGTGACGTCGCTGATCGGCGCCGGTTTCCTCGGGTGGGGCAAGCCGGTGAGTACGAATCCCTCGAAGCTGTGGGGTGGCTTGAACGGGATGGCGATTGTGGCGCTGGCGGGTCCGGCGAGCAATGTCGTGTTCGCGGTGATTCTCGCGGCGGTGGCGGCGGCAACCGCACATGCCAATTTAGCTGTAGCTAACTTCGCTGCGCAAGGTGTGCGGCTGAGCCTGTATCTGGCGCTGTTCAACATGATCCCGGTGCCACCGCTGGATGGGTCGAAGTTACTGCTGGCGGCGAGAATCCCGGTGGAGATCTATTCGATGGTCGCGCGCTACGGATTCTTGCTGCTGATTCTTTTGATGGCGTATACGCAGATCGGGTTCACGCTTTCGGCCTGGAGTTTTGATGCCGCGCGGACGATCCTGGACTGGTTCCGGTAAGAGCTGGCGGACCGGCGGAATATCCTCGGCTCGCGGCGAAATCCGGAAGGGTCTTCACATACGCGATCTTCCTCAGTCCTAGATGCGGTATAACCGGGTCTAATGAGTGTCCTCTCCGCGCTGCTCGATTGCATGCTCCCCAACCGGGCCTTTAACCAGCGCGTAAAGAGTCTCCTCGATCCGAAGTCCCGCATGAAATACTGGTCCCTCCGTATAGCCTTGTTCGTTCTGGTGCTGATGGCTCTCTCCTACTTCGGCATCAACCAGCATCCCCAGATCCACTAGCAGGGTTTTTTATTCTGCTAAGATCGGAGCGTTATGCGACAAGAATGGGTTGCGCGACGCGTGAATGACCAGATCCGCACGCAGATGCATTATGGGCGGCAAGGGCGGATCACGGAAGAGATGGAGTACGTCGCCACACGGGAACGTCTGACGCCGGACGTGGTGCGCGATGAAGTCGCTCGCGGGCGGATGATTATCCCCGCCAACATTCATCACACCAACCTCGAGCCGATGTGTATCGGGGTGGCCTCCTGCTGCAAGATCAACGCCAATATCGGAAATTCCTCGACCACTTCGGACATCGACGGAGAGCTAGAAAAGCTTCGCTATTCGGTGAAGTACGGCGCCGATACCGTGATGGACTTGTCC
>JAICXC010000158.1 GCA_025980665.1 Bryobacteraceae bacterium | reverse complement strand
TCCGAGGATCGGGCACGAGTCGAGCAGATGCAGCGCTATCTCGAGCAGCCTAGCGCTAACCCGCCGCAAGTCGCCGACGATTCGTCGGGCGGCACTGGTCCGGACAAGGTTCCGCGCCTGGTGCGCCCGGCGCCTGCGGGCATACGCCCGCCTCTGCTGCCCTCGCCCGAAGTCGAGGGATCTTTCGTTGAATTTGTCTGTTTGGAAAAGAGCTTCAAGGTGGTCGTCGATACCGAAAAAGGTAAGAAAGGGTTTCTGATTCCGGATCCTAACCAGGTAGTCATCGTAGGCCGGGCCGGCGGGAAAGTGGAGTTGAATTGCGGTCCACAGACGCCCGTGCACGTGAAGCTCGAATACACGCCAAGCACGTCCGGCACGGATGCCGATGGGATTCTCAAAATCCTCTATTTTGAGCCATGATGTTCATCACGCTGGAGCAGACTTGTGGCGGCGTTCCCATATTTGGCCCAAGGGAAGCGCTGCGCTTGAAACCAAGGGCGATAGCGCCATGGTCAGAATCGTACACGTCAAGCCGAGGCCGTAGGCTGTATTGGTAATTAGTCCAGCGCCAAATGCGCTGCGTGCCATCACAAAACTGAATTCGCCAATTTGCGCCAGCCCCAAGCCGACGATCCAGGGAGCCATGTTGGTGTATCCGAACGCGCGTGTGAGCAGCCCCAGGAGTATCGCTTTGCCGACAATAATCGAAAGCGTTGCCAGGGCGACTTCTCCGGCGTGCTCCCACACAAATCGCGGATCGAACAGCATGCCCACGGTGACGAAGAACAGCAATCCGAAGATGTCGCGGAGGGGTATCACATCGCTGAGCGCCTGGTGGCTGAATTCCGATTCGCTCAGTACGATTCCGGCGACGAAAGCTCCCAAGGCGAACGAAAGTCCCGCCGCGTGCGCCGCGTATCCGACGCCCACTCCGGACGCCACCACCGCCACCAGAAACAACTCCCTCGAGCCAAGCGCCACTACGCGCGCCAGCAGCATCGGCAGCAGCCACCTGCCGATCACGATCATGGCGGCGAGAACCACCACGGCGATACCGCCCGCGCGCGCCAGTCTCGGCAGCGCACCGCTCGGATCGGCCAGCTGTGGCAAGATGATCAGCATTGGGATTACCGCTAGATCCTGCACCACCAGCAGCCCGATCATGACGCGGCTCGCCAGCGTCGAAGTTCTTTCGGACTCCGCTAGCGTTTTCAGCACTACCATAGTGCTGGATAGAGAAATCATCGCTCCCAGCCAGACGGAGTCGGTGACGGGCAATCCCAGGAACTTGATGCCTGCCAGCGCGCCTGCGCCCGCCATCAGGACGATCTGGATGGGTCCGCCGATCAGCGCGATCCTGCGGACCGGCTTCAAGTCGCGAAAGGAAATCTCCAACCCCAGCGAGAACAGCAGCAACGCGACGCCGATCTCGGCCAGAAGTTCAATATCGTGGATCTGCACCACGGTCGGTCCCGCCGTATAAGGGCCGACGACCACGCCGGCGGCCACGTAGCCGACCAATAGCGGCATCCGCAAGAGTCTCGCCAAAAGCCCGCCCACCAGGCCGGCAATCAGGATCAATACGAAATCCGAAGCGATGCCCATACTTCATTTGGCCGGTTGCTTGGCACGCAGATTCAGCATCTCAACGAGCACGGAGAAACCCATCGCGAAATAAATGTAGCCCTTGGGAATGTGTTGGTGGAATCCCTCGGCGACCAGAGCCATGCCGATGAGAAGCAGAAAGCTCAGCGCTAGCATCTTGATGGTGGGGTGCCGCTCGACGAAATCGCCCAAGGGTCCGGAAGCCCACATCATGATGCCTACCGAAATGACGATGGCGGCGATCATGACGGCAACTTCCTTAGCCATCCCGACCGCCGTAATCACCGAGTCCAGTGAGAACACGATATCGAGCAGTGCAATCTGTGTAAGCACGGATGTCATCGTGTTGGTTTTTAATCCCGCCTGATGAACTGCCTCGGCTGTGCCTTCCAGCCGCTCATGGATTTCGTGAGTGCTCTTCCATAACAGGAACATGCCGCCCAACAGCAGGATCAGATCGCGTCCGGAGATTTCCTGCGGTCCGACGGTGAATAAGGGCCGCGTTAGCCGCATGATCCAGGTGAGCGACAGCAGCAGCAGAATTCGGGTGCCCATGGCCAGCGCCAAGCCCAGCGTGCGTGCACGCCGTCTCCTTTCAGAGGGAAGCTTGCCGGCCAAAATGCTGATGAAGACGATGTTATCGATGCCGAGGACGATCTCCAGCAGCGTCAGCGTCAACAGCGCGGCCCAGGACTCGGCTGAGAAGAGGAAATCCAAGGGCTACTGCTTTTTCTTGAACATGTCCAAAATGCCCTTGGCGGCATCGATCGCCTTGGAAGGATCTTTCGTGTACTGCTGGAGCGTTTCCTTGGCGGCGCCCTTGACGTCGGGTCTGAAGGAAGGGTCGGATGAAGTGCCCGTAATCGAAAAGGGAATCGTTACATCGCCCCTCTGGCCGATGGCGCTGAGAATTTGACTGGACGCTTTTATGGTAGCCCGCATCTGAAAGTTCAGCTCGTGCCGCGGACTAACGGTGCCCGAGCCCGTGAGCTCGCCAACCGCGGGCACCTGCACGCGAATATCGCGAACAATGGTCCCTTCGGGGGACGTGGCGACACTGGCGCTCAGGCTCTGGATAGTAGTTCGCGGATCACCCTTAATGCCTGCCAGCTGCTGAATCGTCTTCATCTTCGATCCCAAATCGAAATTGTTCAGCCGAGCGTCGTCGACAGCGATCGAGCCCGTGGTCAACAGGCGGTCGACCGGTCCCAGCGAGGTGACGTCCACGGTCAGCGTTCCGCGTTCGATGTTCGAACCCGCGGGCAGCACCACATCGAGCGCGGGCAATATCGTGGCGAGCTCGGTGAGCGGCATCTTGGACCCCACCAGCTTCACGCTGATCACGGGCGATTCTTCATTCAGCCGATAGGTTCCGTTTAGATTGGCTTCCGCACCGCCAATATGTACCGCGCAGCGTTCCAGGGTCCCGCCTTGGTTGGCCAAATCGTGCGCGAGGGCCAGGTCGATCTCTACCGCGCGCTTGGCCGGCGATCCACCTTGGGCCAGCTTCAGATTGTCGCCCTTGAGTTTGCCCTTAATGTTCACAATGTGCCCGTTCGAAGCCGCGTTGCCGTCCAGAGAAACAATTCCAGCGATACCCGAGGACGGCTGCGCGAAGCCCGATCCAGCCAGGTCCAGACTGGTGATGGTCAGTTTCAAATCGAATGGGGTTTGGATGACAGCCGTTTGGGGAATCGGACCGGCTTTGCCGTCGAGTTTCACCGAGCCCCCGCCGACGACATCGGTTGTCAATGAAAAAGGAAAGGACGACGTCGCCGAAAAATCCCGTAATTCGATATTGACATTCTGGAGCATCCGCGGTTTCGACTTGCCACTGTTATTGAGCGTGATCCGGCCTTTGGAGATCTTGACCAGTTTGACGGAAAGGGCAGTCGGGGCTGCGTCGGAGGAGTTCGAAGGGACAGCCGCCGGGGAAGGAGCGGGCGCTTTGCCTCCCAGGCTCGAGAAATTCCAAGCGCCGCCGGCGGATTGAATCAAGGCGATCTCAGGCTGGTCGATCGTCAGCGACGTCACATTAAGCTGGCGGGAAAAAATAAGCGGCCACAGTTCGACACCCACTGCCAGCGCATTGGCTCGCAGGAACGGTTCTTTGCTGAACGCCGGATCGTCCGCGATGGAAACCTCGCTCGCGGACGCCCCGCCGGAGAATACGGAAAGCTTGAGATCGCCGATTTTCACCGCGCGTCCCAGTGCTTCCGTGAGTCGTTCTTCCAGAATGGGACGGAACTGATTGGCATTGATGAAGAAGGGGAGCGCGAGAGCGGTCAGAATGATCGCGGCCAGGACGATACCGATGATCCGCAGCAATTTCACGATTCGAGTGTATCGAAGTCTACGCTGTACGGCGAGCGTCGTTCTCGTCGATAGCGGACGCCACGCGGCCAAATCGCCGGTCGCGGCGATGAAACGCGTCGACGGCTTCCGCCAGATCCCCGCCCGTGAAGGTGGGCCACATTCGCGGCGTGAACACCATTTCCGCGTAGGCGCACTCCCACAACAGGAAATCGCTCAACCGCTGTTCCCCGCTGGTGCGGATCAGCAAATCGACGTCCGGACCCAGTGCCTCGGTGAAGGCTTCCTCGGTGGCCTGATTTCCCAGCCGCAGCGCAGTGTCCAATATCGTCCGCCGCGAAGAGTAATCCAGCGCTAGACGAAGATGCAGGCGGCGGCAGCGAGCGGTCTTGCGCTCGGCGTCTTCAAGGAGAGCTACTAGAGGAGCCGGCAAACGGTCGCGGCGCCCGATGGCTTCCAGGCGCACGCCATTCTTCAGACAGCGCTCAGTCTCCTCCATCAGGTACCGGCCCAGGAGCTTCATCAGCGCTGTAACTTCACGCGCAGGACGAGTCCAGTTGTCCTCCGAGAACGCGTATAAGGTCAGCGTCTTGATGCCCAGGTCCGGTGCAGCTTCCACCACGCGCCGCACCGCCGCGGCTCCGGCGCGATGCCCGGCCACCCTCGGCAAACCTCGCCCCAGGGCCCAGCGGCCGTTGCCGTCCATGATGATGGCGACGTGAAAGCGATCCACTTCGATCACGATTCCCTGCCTGATCCAGCGGCGGACGAATCCGGCGTCCGCATTGCCTGAATCAGCGCTTCCATGTGATTCAGATACTTTTCCAGCGCCTTTCGGCCCGAGGCCGTCAATGCATACTCGGTCCTGGGCATGCGGCCCTCGAAGGATTTCGAGCAGGCAATATAGCCAGCGTCTTCAAGCTTGCGGGCATGCACGCTGAGGTTGCCATCGGTGGTTTTGAGCAGACGCTTTAGATCGTTAAAACTGAGTGATGTGTTCGCCGCCAGCGCGCTGATAATGCCGAGACGAATGCGCTCATGGATCAACCGATCAAGATCCGGCAGCGCTTCTGGCGCTTTCGATTGCCGGGAAACATTTTCTCGCGTGCGCGCGAGTGCGCTTTGCCTAGCCACCATATCTCCTTGCGATAATCGTCCCGAACAAAACGTGCAGGCCTCCGAAACCGGCTCCCAGCCACAGATCGGCCCAAACCATGGACGTTCCGGGCAGCACGAATAACGCCAGTGCTCCTAGCGTCAGAAAGCAGGCGCCCATCACGGGAATCGCCGGCACCGAGAACGCGCCGCCGGTGATGACGCCCGTCCCGTAAAGCATTAACCAGAGGCCGGGAATCGAAGCCACCGCTCCCGCATCCCACAACGCCAGCGTCAAAACTGCTCCGGCGAACAGCGGCGGAACGAAACTAAACACGAACTTGCGCGTCGGCGCCGACCATAACGGAAGTCCAGCGGCCCTGGCTTTGCGCCTCATCGCCAGTACGCCCACCGCCATCGCCAGGAGCGCCTCGCCCAGCCAGATCGCCAGCCATATGCCTCGCGACCCTGCATGCGATGCCAACCCGGCCGCCGCCAGCGCCGTCACGCCCATCAACACGCCGCCCCAGCCCGGCACCGCCGTGAATGACCCGGCACGCTCCATCGTTTCGCGGATGTAGCGCAGATTATCCAGCGCGTGTGTATGCAGCGGAATCGGCTCGGGAGGTATATCTCGGATGGGACGGATGGTCGCCATGAAGATCCAGGATAAGTGAGCTCTGGACGATTGTCAAGTACTTTACGATGGAAAGTAAATCGAAAAAATATTTAGTGCTTGGGTTGATGGTTGAAGTACTTGCGCTTGATATCCGGCCAGAATTCCTTGAGCATCTGCGAGAAAGCATCGGTTGCCATCTGCGAATAGAAGCGTTCGAAGTTATCTCCTAAACGCCGCTCCCCGGGATAATACGCGTTGCCGATGGCCGCACTGATGGCGTTCCCGCTGACTTCTGCCGCATTGAAGGTCCAGTTACCGTGGTCGTTGCGCGCGACCAGCACCCGGCTCGCGGCGTAGCCGGCACGCGACCAAACCCCGCCATGGCCGCGCCGGAAATAACGCGGGTCTTCGCGCAACAGGGACGGCATGATCGATTCGGTCAGAAAGTTTCCGGTCAGTTGGTCCGCAACCGAGCCGCCCAAGCGCTTTCCGTAGCCTTTGAGGCCCTGGCCGAACTCGGAGTGCTGATCGGTCATCTGACCCAACGCCGCCAATCCACCTGCGACGAAGAAGATGGGATAGTCGGTGGAATCCTTGTATCCGATGTAGAACTTGCGGCGAACGCTGAGGGGAGTGAACGGGTCGCTTTCTTCACCGGACCGGTAATTCGGAAGAACGCCCAGCACGCGGCCGGGAGGAGAAGTGGCGCCCGGTTGCGAAGCAGAAAGCGAATCAGGGGCGCTCGTCTGAGCGAACATCGCTGACGCTAGCGCGCAGTGGCCGAGTGCCAATAGCCGCTTAGACACGGGGTTACGGATGGCGATGCAATACGTGCACCGCGATGTCCGGCCACACTTCACGGAATGCGTTCGTGAGGCCGTCTCGCAGGAGGGCATAGGCATACCTCTCTGCAAGCGCGCTGCCGGTTCGACTCTTACTGGGGTAATACCCGATGGAGATGCCTTGCGCTATCGCTCTGCCTAGCAATTCAGAAGTATTGAAGCTGGCATGACCGTCATAGTCCGGAGTGATGGCGACCCGCGACATTGCGTACCCCAGACGCTTCAAGACGTTACCCTTACCCATGGCGTAATAGCGTTCGTCCTGATGGAAAATTGTGGGCAGAGCCCAAATGACCAGATAATTGCCGTCCGTCTTATCGAGCATTCCGCGCCAGTAGTACCTTCCGTAGCCCTTCATACCTTCGCCGAGTTGGGGGTGTGCATCGGACCACTCAGCGAGCGCGGAAGTGAACCCCACGAAGATAAACGCCGAGTAGTCGAAGCTGTTCTGCGTGGCAATCTTAAAGGCTTCTTTTCGCGTAGGCGGCGGCGGAAGGGTTCCAGCACTCACGGCGCGGAAATTGGGCATGATGCCCAGGATTCGCTTTGGTTGCGGGTGGAGAACCTCTGTGCCTGGGTTCTGTGTTGAGGTCTGTGGCTCGGTCGCTTGAGGCTGGGGCGCCGGCTGCTGATCATCGGCAATATTGGATTCCGGCGGAGGCAGCGTGTCGGCATCGTCTGATCGCGCACACACGGGAAGGCTGAGCGCCGCGCAAACACACACAATTAAAACGGCTTTAGAAAACAAGTTGGATGAAACCTCCGGTAGTTCCTGAAGAGACGGGCTGTGCCACTACTCCGTTACATTTTTGCATGCGCCGCGACCCCACTGATACCATGGACACTGAAAGTCCATGAAAGTTTTGCTGGAGGCGCTCGCTCCGGGGTCGGAAGATCTCGCCTTGGCGCGAGCCATCGACTCCGAGCGTCTGCCCGCGCACATCGCCATCATTATGGATGGCAACGGTCGCTGGGCCCAGCAGCGCAATCTGCCTCGCGTGGCGGGCCACAAGGAAGGAGTTCCTGCGGTCCGGACCACCGTCGAAACCTGCGCCCAATTGGGCATCGGAGCACTCACGCTATACGCCTTTTCCGTGGAGAACTGGAAACGGCCGCGTCTGGAAGTCGACACGCTGTGGCGGCTGCTGAGAGTCTACCTGCGTTCTGAGCTGGCCCTGATGATGCGGCACGATATCTGTTTCAATGCCATCGGACGGCTGGAAGAACTGCCAGAATACGTAAGAATCGAGCTCGGGGACGTCACGAGAAGGACGTCCGCGAATCGCGGGTTGCGATTGAATCTGGCCATCAACTACGGAGGTCGTGCCGAACTGGTGGACGCAGTAAAAAATTTGATTCAGGATGAAGTGCAAGTCACGGAGCAATCGATCTCCGCGCGACTCTACACCGCGGGCCAGCCCGATCCCGATCTTCTGATCCGCACCTCCGGCGAAATGCGCATCAGTAATTTCCTGCTGTGGCAGATCGCCTATGCCGAACTCTACGTGACCGAGACGCTATGGCCGGATTTCACCCGCGCCGAACTTCTGCGAGCGATTCTCGATTATCAGAAGCGTGACCGGCGCTACGGCGGGCTCGGCGGCTCCGAGACTGGTTTCCCCGATAGGTCGCTCGAGCCCATCGAAATTCCGATTGCGCGATGACGCGCATCCTCACCGCGCTGGTTCTGATTCCGCTCGTCGTGTGGGTAGTCCTGGCTGGCCCGCAATGGTCGTTACTCGCGATCATGGCTCTGGTTGGCTTGATCGCCTTCCACGAATTTGACGCCATCGCCGGAGCTCAGGGCATCGCCAAGTCGGGCGGGGCGGGCATGGCAGCGGGACTGGTCGTATTATTCGCTCCCGAGCCCGTTTGGGTAGCGATCGTAATTCTGGCAGTCGTATTGATGGTGGTCGAGCTGCGCCAGGCCGATCTTGCCAAAGCCATGCCCGGCGCCGCGACCGCTCTGCTGGGAGTGATCTACATTTTCGGCGCATGGCGCTGTGCGCTCGCTTTGCGCCAGATTAACCCGCACTGGCTGATGATCGCGCTGCTGGTAAGCTGGGCCGGCGATACGGCGGCGCTGTATGTGGGGCGCTCGATCGGCCGCCACAAGCTTGCGCCTCGCGTGAGCCCTTCGAAAACCTGGGAAGGTTCCATCGGGTCGGTTGTGGGCGGTGTTCTCGCTGCTGGAATCTATGCGCACTATCTGATTCCCCCCGCTCCGCTTTGGTTGGTGTTGGTAGTGGCGGCCGCTGGAAACATCGCAGGGCAGCTCGGCGACCTGTGTGAATCGGCCTTCAAGCGCGGCGCGGGCGTGAAGGATAGCGGGACGAGCCTACCGGGCCACGGCGGATGGCTCGACCGGATCGATTCGAGCCTGTTCAGCATTCCCGTGGTGTATGCTCTGCTCAGGGTTTTGACGATATGAGACTCGCCCTTTTGCTGGTTCCGTTGGCGGTGCGGGCTGCAAGTCTTACGGGCATAGTCGTGGACCAAACGGGGGCCTACGTTCCTCATATTGCCGTTGAACTAGATTCGGCAACCAG
>JAICXC010000094.1 GCA_025980665.1 Bryobacteraceae bacterium | reverse complement strand
GTGGGCAGCCACCTCGTCGCGGGAGATGGGTTTCACCCTGCCGCTTTTCAGGTCGTCATAGCGGCTGTTGAGCGCGTCGTACGTCTGCGCCATCTCGTCCAGATATCCGGCCAATGCATCCTGCAAGAGCTCGTTGGTTCCTCGCCCGCTCTCCGCGGCGATGTCGTTGAGCTTCTTTTCGACGTCCGGGGTGAGTTGCACTTCCATCGCCTTCAGAGTAGGGGAAAGCCTTGTCCGAGGCAAGTTACATGCGTACCGACGTCGTCAAGGTAACCCTCCACGGCGGCTAAACTGCGGCAACTTTTCGCGTCCAGTACTGTACCCACAACGCTGAAAGCACAGAACTTGACTACGATAGAATGGTAGTGTTACTGTGTACCGATTCAACAAGGTTGGTTGGAGGTAGTGTGGGCATCGTCATTCGTGCCAAGTTCTCAGGTTCTCTCGTTCTTCGTTCTCTTATTCTTTTGGGTTCGGCGCTGATGACCAGTCCGGCATTCGCCCAGGTGGATTTATCGGGCACATGGAATCCCCAATACCAGGAGGATCAGCCAGAGCGCATTCCCGGCCCTGCCCTAGTGGATTACCTGGGCATTCCGATCAACGCGCAGGCCCGGCAATGGGCTTTGAGCTGGGATCCCGACCGTCTCGGCTTGCCCGAGCACCAGTGTCAGGTTCATACCGCGGCTTATATTTATCGCGGGCCGCTGCAGCTTCGCATCTGGGAGGAGCGCGATCCGCAGACGCAAGAACTCATCGCGATCCGGCAATACACCAGCACCTACGAGCAGAATCGGACTATCTATATGGACGGGCGCCCGCACCCTCCGGAGTATGCCGCGCACACCTGGATGGGATTTTCGACGGGCAAGTGGGAAGGCAACATCCTGACGGTATACACCACGCATATCAAGCAGGGGTGGCATCGGAGGAACGGAATCCCTTCGAGCGATAAGATCACGCTGGTGGAGCATTTCATCCGGCACGACAACCACCTGACGCACGTGAGTGTGGTGACCGATCCGATTTATCTGACTGAGCCGCTGATCAAGAGCGAAGACTACCTGCTGAATACAAATTCTGGCGGAAACTGGCTGTGGCCTTGCGAGTATGTGGAAGAGCTGCCAAACGCGGACCTTACCAAAGTGCCTAGCTTTATGCCGGGCAAGAATCCGTTCGAGCATGAGTTCGCGGACAAGTTTCACATTCCCGTAGAGGCGGCCTTGGGCGGCGCCGAGACGATGTATCCGGAATACATGAAGAAGCTCAAGAGCGCAGCTAAATGACGATCCGTAACGTAATGCCACGCATCATGCTGGCCTCATCAGCCGTTGCCGCGGTATTGCTCATGTTCGGGCCGGCGGATGTCGCCCGTGCCCAAGGCAAGGGGAAAGGCGGCGGCGGTAAGCAGGGCGGCGCGCCGGCGGCTACCGCCGCAACCAGGCCACCGAATCCCGCTTGGGCGAATGCGGAGGTCCACACACTTAAGGTTCAAGGCAACGTCTACATGATCGTGGGCCCCGGCGGAAATACCGCGGTGCAGATCGGCGATTCGGGGGCCTTGGTCGTGGACACCCAATATGAGGAAGTTTCCGGCAAGATTGTGGCGGAGATCCGGAAGCTGACCAGCAAGCCCATCCGCTACGTCATCAACACCAGCGCGGACATGGATCACACGGACGGCAACGCGAAGATCTCGCGAGCCGGAGCGCCCGTAATCGGCGGGAACCTGGGAGCCGTGGCGTTCGATAACGGAGCCACCATCGTGGCGCATGAGAACGTGCTGCGCGCGATGAGCGAGGGTCCCGAGGGCAAGGCCGATACGAATGCGGATAAGCTGCCCACAACGACCTTTTTCCAAGGACAGAAAGAGATCTTTTTCAATGAGGAGCCAGTGATCGTGATGTTCGAGCCGGCGGCCCACACCAACGGCGACAGCATGGTCTTCTTCCGCCGCTCGGACGTGCTTGCTACCGGCGATATTTTCAACATGGACAGCTATCCGGTCATCAACGTGGACAAGGGCGGAAGCATCAACGGCGTGATCAAAGCACTAAACGTGGTGCTGGACATTACCATCCCCAAGCACGAGCAGGAAGGCGGAACCTACGTGATCCCCGGCCATGGGAGACTTACGGATGAGCACGATGTGCTGGAATATCGCGACATGGTGACCATCATCCGCGACCGAGTACAGAACCTGATCAAGCAGGGTAAGACGCTCGCCCAGGTGAAGGAAGCGAAACCGACTTTTGAATACGATGGACGGTGGTCCGCGGCCACCGGTCCCGGTTCGACGGACATGTTCGTAGAGGCAGTATTTAGGAGCCTGGCTCCAAAGAAGTGAAAAAGTAGAGGGGGTTATTTTGATGAAAACGAAACTCGCTATCATCGCAGCGGCGGCTGGACTCATGTTTATTGCTACGCCCATGTCGGCGCACCATTCCTTCGCGGGAACCTACCTGGAAGATGCCCCGCCGGTCACGGTGGAGGGCACTCTGGTGGCGTTTCTGGTGCGTAATCCACATTCTTTTGTGCACGTGGAAGACGCCACAAAAAAGGATCCTAAAACCGGCGAGCCTATTCGCTGGTCGATCGAGTGGGGCGCCGCCGGGCAACTGGCGCAACAGGGCGTCCGCACCGGATCGTTAAAGGTCGGCGACAAAGTTAAGGTGGTCGGCAGTCCTGGACGCAACGCGGACGACTATCGGCTCCGGATGCGCAGCATCACCAGGCCGTCGGACGGATGGACCTGGCCGGTCGGGACCCAGACGTTCAACTAGACGCTGACGCCGTAAGTGGGGAGGGACCGAAGCCTGAGGACACAAGGAATGAAGCAGACAACACACACGAGACCATGGCTGTCGGTGATGGCGTTATTACTTTCCCTCACGATACCGGTATACATGTTCGCGCAGGGCGGAGGCGGCGGCCAGGGTAGAGGCGGCGGTGGTGGAGGTCGAGGCGGCGGCGGACCGGCTGCACCCGTAACTCCACGCGCCGCGGCTCCCATCGACATTACGGGTTACTGGGTTTCGCTGGTGACGGAAGACTGGCTGTATAGGATGGTGACCCCCGCGAAGGGCGATACTGCGAGTGTGCCGCTGAACAATCAAGGTAAGCAGGCAGCGAACAACTGGGATCCCGCCAAGGATGAGGCTGCGGGCGAGCAGTGCAAATCCTACGGAGCGGCAGCGATTGTGCGCGTTCCCGGACGGATGCACATCGAATGGCAGGACGATAACACTCTAAAGATCGATTTCGACGCGGGCACTCAGACCCGGCTCCTGCACTTCGGCGCGACGCCCCCTGCTTCGGGCGACGCAGGGTATCAGGGTTATTCGGTCGCGTCCTGGGAAGGATTGGGCCGGGGCGGCCGCGGCGTGTTCGGATTGCCGGGCGGCGGCGCCGGACTTACGGGCGGTCCGGAAGTGGCGAAAGCGGGTCCCCAGCCGGTCCGGCCGGGTTCGCTGCACGTGGTGACGACGCACCTGAAGCCCGGATATCTGCGCAAGAATGGCGTGCCGTACAGCGCGAATACCGTGCTGACGGAGAATTTCGACAAAGTCACGGAACCGGACGGGGAGACCTTGCTGATCGTCAGTACGATTGTGAACGACCCACAATACCTGACGCAGGAGTTTCTCACCAGTACTCATTTCAAGAAAGAACCGGATGGATCCAAGTGGAGCCCGTCGGCGTGCACGGCGCGGTAGCTCGGAAATCACCAGGCGAATCTGAGTTGCGTTTGGAGAATAACGTATGAACCTTGCCCACATCCATCTTTTACTGAATCATTTTCCGACGGTAGGCATGATCATTGGGATCGGCTTATTCCTGCTCGGTCTGGCTGGAAAAAGCGAGGATCTTAAGCGCGCCAGTCTGGTGGTGTTCCTGGGGATCGCGCTGCTAGCGCTTCCTACTTATATGAGCGGAAACGCCGCGCAGGAAGTGATCTGCAAAGGCCAGCCCAAGGCTCCTTGTACCGATCCGGGCGTATCGAAGGCGCTGATCGAGAAACACGAGGGTGCGGCGCTGCTAGCGCTGGTGTTCATGGAACTCACCGGGGCGTTCGCCTGGCTTGGTCTCTGGAAGTCCCGTCGCGCTGGACGTTTTCCAAGCGCGGTGCTGGCCGCAGTCGGACTGTTTTCCGTGGCGACGTTCGGGCTTATGTCGCAAGCGGCCAATATAGGCGGCGAAATCCGGCATCCTGAAATCCGGGAAGCGCTGAAGGCCGAAGCGGCTCAGATGGAAGGGCAAGTACCGCTGGGACGCGCGGTAGGAACGTTCGTAATTGCCAAGACGTGGGTATGGGCGACGTGCGAGACTCTTCACTTTGTTGGGTTATGTCTGCTTTTTGGCATTGCTTCATTCGTGGATCTGCGAATGCTGGGGTTGATGAAAGGTATTTCGTTCCACGCGCTGCACCGAATGCTGCCCTGGGGAGTTCTGGGATTCGGCATCAACATGATCACGGGCATGTTCTTCTTTGTGGCGGCCTACGATCAATACACGACCAACACCGTGTTCCAATGGAAGCTGGTTTTGATGATGCTGGCGGGACTCAACGTGCTGTACTTCACGATTTTTGATGAACCGTGGGAAGTCGAAGCTGGCGATAATGCGCCGCCCATGGCCAAGTTCGTGGCGGCCTCGGCATTCGTGCTGGTGATCGGCGTTATTTTCTGCGGACGGATGTTGCCGTTCCTGGGGAAAGCGTTCTAATGCTCCTTCCCGTGATGGTGGTAAGTATCGTTATCGGCGCGGTGGCCGCGCTGGGGATCGTGGGCTATCTGATCGACAAAAGCGCCGACGGGGAAAGGGACTAAATTGTACACGGAGTTTCTTTCTAAGATTGAGCAGTGGCCATTCAGCATGTTGATGCTGCAGGGTCCGTATTCCACGATTTTGTTTCTCCACGGCATCGGGATGGCTTTGGTGGCAGGTTTCGCCTTCGTCATTGCTCTGAGGCTTCTGGGCTTTTCACCCAAGATTCCGATCAAGCCGATGGAGCGCCTGTACCCCTGGATCTGGTGGGGATTCGCACTCAACGCAGTGACGGGCACCTGCCTGCTGATGGGAGATGCAACCACGAAGGGCACGAATCCGGACTTCGGCATCAAGATGGTGTTCGTGTTCTCCGGGATCGTGGTGCTGAAGATCATGCGGAAGAAGGTATTCGGGGATCCGCAGCTTGATCTGGCTCCGGTTACCGGTACGGCCAAGGGCTTAGCGTGCCTCTCGCTGGTTTGCTGGATCGGCGCGATCACCGCGGGGCGGCTGCTGGCGTATGTGGGTCCAGTGTCGGGGCTGCCCGGGTTGACAAATCGCTGACGCGGCACATAAGACTGCGTACGCGACATCCAACTAGGTAGTGGTTCAGCTTGAATCTTCCGCACCGTAAAATACCTGGAGGATCATCTTCCCAACCCATACCGCGAGGAAGATTATTGGACTCCCCAGGATCGGCGACACGAAGCCAATCAGTAGTTTTCGCGAACTCGGTCTGGTTGGGAGCCAAGGGGCGATTACTGGAGCCACCACCCATGCTAGACCGACGATGAGGACAAACACGCCAAGAGTCGCCAAAATGGAGAGCGTGATCCCAAGGGCAATTCTGTACTTTCACGACATTGGCTGTGACATCCAACTACGCCTTGGGTGGAACCTTGGATTCGAGCCAGCCGCGAATCGCGTCGAACACTACCTTGCGATTGCTCTCAAGCATCATGAAGTGACCATTTCCGAAGATGCCCTTGTCCTTCAAGTTCAAGGCTTCGGCATCGCAACCAGCTTGTTTCAAGAATGTGACAACGGGTTCCGCGCGACGCGTGGAACGCTCCGCCACGATGTAAGCGATGGGGATGCCTTGCAGGTTCTTGAGCTTCTTCACCGATCCGTCGGCTTGAATCCCATCCTTCATCACGAACTGTGAGGGATCTGTTACCGGAGGATCGTAAACCAAGGGGATTGCCGTCAGAGGCCAGGCTCCGGGCAACATGGGACTGGCGCCTTCGACGTTCAGAATCGCTTTCACCATGCCGGGACGCTCGTTGGCGATCAACCAACTAGCCGGGCCACCGGCGGAGTGCACCATGACGATCGCAGGACCGATCTTGTCGAGCAGTTGGCCGCCGGCTCGCGCCCATAGCTTCTGCGCCAGAGCGTTGTCGGTGGGCGTCGAATTCTGCCCGGCCTGGAATTGATCGATGAGAGGATCGCCGACGTCGGCGGTTCCTACCCAGCGGCGGTTGGGCTCGACCGCGGCGCGCTTGAAGTCGACGGTGATGCTGGCGTAGGTAAACACCGGCCCGATAGGACCCAACGCGTCGGGGTGATAAATCGCCCGGCCGTGGCCCACGCGGTCCATGATGTAAGTGTCGTAACCGGCCTGCACGAAGTAATGTGCCCATCCGGCGTTCCCGCCGATGCCCATGTAGTGCGTGCCCTGCCCCGCGCCGCCGTGAATCAGCACGATTGGGAAGCGATGCCGCTTCTGCTGCGGCTTGAGATATTGCACGAACGTCTGCCCAACGAGAATCGTGCCGGCGGGAATCTTCTTCTCTTCCATGCCGACCCAGAAATACCCCTGGTCGGCAAGCTTCATCTCGGTGGAATCGTCGCTTTTCCTCCTGGGCGCGGTCTTGGGCAGCGGAGCCAGGTGGTTGACGTTCTTATCGAGCCAGGTCAGGATCGGCTTCAGCGTCTCGCGGTTGTTCTTTTCGCCCATCATCAAGTGGCCGTTGCCGTGGATGCCGATGTCGGCTAGCCGAATCTCTTCGGCGTGAACCCCCGCCTGCTTCAGGAACGCGACAGCGCCGGGATTCGGAGTAATGAAAGATGCTTCGGACGTGTAAATACAGATCGCGCAATCCCGCCAGTTCTTGAGTTTGTGCGCCGGCTCTTCCTGGATATTATAAGGACCGATGCCCAGCTTGGCGTCTGCCTCAGTAGGCTGGACTTGCTTCACCTTGACTTGCGTCGGATCCGACACGGGGGGATCGAGCTCCACGGGCAGGTTGATCAGGCCCCAACGATTCGGCCCGAATACGGCTGATCCCTGCGCGCCTTCAACCACGACAATCCCCTTGACCAGCTTGGGCCGGGCTTCGAGAACGTAGAAACCGAACGGTCCGCCCGCGGAGTGCGTCATGATGATGGCGGGACCGATTTTATCCAGCATTTCCGCGCCGTTTTTCTGCCACACGCTGACTTGGGAATCTTTGATCAGACCCATGCCGTTGCCAAAGGATCCGCCTTGGGAGGCAACCAACTGGGCAAGCTCGGGCGTGCCCACCGCCCCGGTTCCCGGCCATTGATTATGCAATTTGGCGTTCGGTGAATTGCCGAAACCGCGTCCTCCGGCAGGAAGGTTGGCTCTCTGGGGAGTGAACAATCCGGAGATCGATTCAAGTGTCTGCGCGCCGGGCCATCCGCCGTGCAAGTCGGGATGATATGGCGAGCGGCCGTGGCCGGGGCGATCGACAACGTAGACCTTGTAGCCTTCCTCAAGCAGGATGGTCGCCCAGCCGCGACGGCCGTCGGGCGTACCCATCCAGTCAAGACCTTGGCCGCCGCCGCCGTGCACCAGCACGATCGGATAGGGATGCCGCACCTTGGCGGGGATCTGATACTCGACGTACATCTGCTTGCCATTGACGACCGGACTAGAAGCGCCCGGCATTATCGCACGCTCGATGCCGACCCAGAAGAAGCTCCACTCCGCGATATCGAGATCCGGTCCACCAGTGGCGGCGGCGACGGCTTCGGGACTAGCCATCAGACCTGCGATCCCGGCGGGAACCGCGAGGCTGGTGGCCATAAAATCGCGGCGGGTGAACTCAGACGGGGCGCTCTTGGAAGGTGGTTTCGATCTCACTTGGTCGGCTCCTTTAGAAAGGGTAACGAATCACCTATAGAAGGTGGAAGAGGGTTTACAGCGAAGACGAACTCCTCCACGGGCTTACCGCCAATGAGGTGTTCCTGAAGGATGCGTTCGAGGACTGGGGGAGTGGCCGAGTGATACCAAACGCCCTCGGGATAGACCACGGCAATGGGTCCATGCTCGCAGATCCGCAGGCAGTTGGCTTTGGTGCGATAGACGCAGCCGTCAGTGCCGGTCTGCTTCTTCTGGCTCAAACCAGTTTCTGTAAGCCGTTTCTTCAGGTAATCCCAGGACGGGCCGGAGATTTCGGGCGGAGCGCACTTGGGCTTGGTCTGTTCAGCACACAGGAAAATGTGGCGCTGGATCTTTCCAATTCCGAGGTTGCGGGCAATTTCGGCTAGACGAGTTCGGACATCATCAGAAGGCAATTGGAGGCTACTCCGATCAGCCTCCAATTATACCGGTCAGATTCGGGGTTGCCCCCGCTCGGAGAGTTATCAGTTAGTGTTGGCAGAGCTGAGAACCGACGCGACCTTCGAAAAGATCTGGCTGATACTGGTGGCAACGCCCGGCATAATTGCACCGGCAGCGACAGCAACGAAGCCAGCCATTAGGGCATATTCAATGAGATCCTGACCACGGGTGTCTTTAAAAATCCGGAGCTGCAAAAGTAAATGTTTCATCAAGCATTCTCCTGGGTATTTGAATTAGGGCTGCAAGGCCGCTGGCATTGACGTTATCAAGTTCGGAGGCGAAGATGAATCCGCCAGAAGTTACATTTTTGTCTTAGTACGACTTACTTTCTATACCGAGACGGTCGCTACGAAAACTCGTCGCAGCTAAGAGAAATGTCCGAGACGAGTATGCGGAGGCGAGACGACTAAACGGCTCACAGCACATGAATAAGCGTGTTGGCCGTCCTCTCTTGTTGTGCTCCCGATTAGCCGTACGTATTAAAGGGTGTTTCGCGGAGGAAGACAATCAATCAAGCGTCCTGATCTCGCTCGCCACTGAGGTAATAATGAACAGCAGGCGTAACGATGAGTGACAAAATCATCGACGCCACCAATCCGCCAATGACGGCGATGGCAAGTGGCTGCAGCATCTGGGATCCCGCGCCGATGGCGAGCGACAACGGAATCATTCCAGCGATGGTCGCGAGCGCAGTCATCAAGATCGGTCGCAGCCGGCGTTCTCCGGCAAGAATCATGGCGTCGCGAGCGGAGGATCCTTCAGCCCGGAAGCGTTGGTCGGCATCGAGCAGCAGGATGCCATTTTTGGCCACGATGCCGATCACCATAATCAAACCCATAAAAGACGATATGTTGAAAGTCTTCCCCGTGACCAGGAGTGCGAAAAATACGCCGCATGTGGAAAGCAGCGCCGACGCGAGAATCGCCGCCGGGGCCGCGAACGTGCGGAACTCGAACAGCAATACGGTAAACACCAGCACTACAGCCAGGGCCAGCACGACGAGAAGATCGCGGAAGGATTTTTGCTGTTCTTCGTAGGTGCCTCCATACACGACGCGAATTGAATCCGGAATATGCAGGTCCGTCACGGCCTGCTGCACCAACTTGATGCCCTCGCCCAGACTGACGCCTTCGAAACGGCCCGTCACCGCCACACGCCGCTGCAGGTCCTCCCGGATGATCTCGGTCTGGCCGCTTTCGTTTTGAAAATTTGCCAGTGAGCCCAGAGTTGCGGTCTTGCCGGTCGAGTTGCTGGTGATCAATGTATTTCGGATCTGGTCCAGCGACGTGCGCGAGTCATCGGGGAAGCGCACGCGAATAGTGTAAGCATGGTCATTCACTACGACCGGCGTGGTGGATGGCTCTCCCTGCAGGATGGCGCTGGCGTCAAGGTCGATTTCCTGAGGAGTAAAGCCCGAACGGGCGGCGATCACAGGATCGACATTCATCACAATCGCGGATCCACTGACCGTATTTTCGATGCCGTCCTTGACGTCCGCAACTTCCTTTATCTTCTTGATCCTATCGGCTACTTTGGGAGCCCATTCCTCCAGAAGCTTGGGGTCGTTAGAGAACAGCTTCAGCTCGATCGGTTCGGGCGAACTGGTGAGATCGCCGATCATATCCTGAAGGACTTGAATGAATTCGACGTCCAGCTGCGGATATTGCTTGTTTACTTTCTCTCGAACCTCGGAAATGATTTCGTCGATCCCGCGATCCCGGTCACTCTTCAAGCGCACCGAGAAGTCGCCAGTATTCGACTCGGTTACCGCGGCCAGACCTAACTGCATTCCGGTGCGCCGCGAAGTGCTCTCCACCTCGGGCGTTGACGCGAGAATCTTCTCGACACCCAGCAGCACACGATTGGTATCAGCCAGAGCCGATCCCGCCGGCATGATGTAGTCGAGAATGAACCCACCTTCATCCATTTCGGGGAGCAGGTCGCTGCCGAGCGACCGATATCCGAAGAACGAAGCCACAATCAGGAGGACGCACGCCGCGGTCAACACAAGAGGATAAGCCATGACAAACCGCAGGGCGCGCTCATAGCCACGCGTAATCCGTCCCATGAATCCCGCGGCCGCAACATGACCGTGCGGATCCGCAATTTCAGCCGGCTGACCGGATCTCCGGCGGCGCAAAAGGTAATGGCTGAGCGTGGGCGTCCACGTCAACGCCAGCATCAGCGAAGTAAGCAGTGCCGTGCCGACGGTCACCGCCAGCGCGCGAAAGAATGTCCCGGTAACACCGGTGATCGTGATCAGGGGCAGAAAGACTACGATCGGAGTGACGGTCGATCCTACCAGAGGCACGCGGATTTCACGCAGCGCACTGCGGATCGCTTCACTCCGGCTCTGTCCAGAGTCGCGGTGAAGGACGATATTCTCCACTACCACGATAGCGTCGTCGATCACCAACCCCACAGCCGCCGCCAGCCCGCCGAGCGTCATCAGATTAAAGGTTTGTCCCAGGGCGCGCAACGCGATTAGGGTAATCGCGATGGTTGCAGGAATTACCAGGGCAGCGACAAGCGAACTTCCCCAATCGCGCAGGAACAGAACCAGGATGATCGCGGCGAGCGCCAGGCCTATCAGGATTGCGTCCCGCACGCTGCTGATCGAATCGCGCACAAGGGCGGATTGGTCGTAGAACGCCTCCACCTTCACGCCGGCCGGAATCGTTTTCCGGATCTGGTCCAACTCCTGATTGGATGCGTCTGCTACGGCCACCGTATTGCTATCCGCCTGACGGAAGATATTCAGGAGCACGGCCGGCTTGCCATTAGCCGTAACGATCGTATAAACAGGCATCACGGAGGAGTGCACGGTGGCGATATCGCCGATCCTCACCGGAACGCCAGTCGGGGTGTTGCGCACGACAATGTTCGCGATTTCGGCCGGATCGCGCGCCTGCCCGCTGACCAGCGTCAAAGAGAGCTCGTGATTATTTTCGATCAAGCCCGGCGAATCAATCATGTTGCTTTTCGATACCGCGTCCAGAATCCCCGGGACCGTCACGCCGGCCTCTAGAAGCTTGGCTGGATCCGGCTCGATCTGGAACTCAGGGACGTTTCCGCCTTGCAGTACTACACTCGCGACTCCATTCACACGATTGAGGCGCGGCTTGATGGTGTAGTTGGCAAGCTCCCAAAGATCGCTCTGGGACATGGTGTCGGAGGTCAGGCTGTAAGCCAGGATCGGCATCAGCGCGGCAAACGTCATGCGATTTGCGGTGACCTTCGCAGTGGTCGGGAGTGAAGGCTGCACTCGCGCCAGCGCGGCGTTGACGTACTCCAGAGTCTGGAACATATCCACGTTCCAGTTGAAGAACAGGCTGACTTCGCCAGATCCGCGGCTAGTGGTGGAAATCACCCGTTCAAGTCCCGGCACGGAATTCATGGCTTCCTCGATGGGCCGGGTGACAGTCACCTCCGTTTGATTGATGGGTGACACTCCGTTGTCGATACCGACGACGATTTTAGGGAAGTCGGTGTTAGGAAAAACGGCTACAGGAATGGCGAAGGCGAGATAGACGCCGACGGTGATCAAAGTCAGAATGACGAAGATGACGGGGCGCGAAAAGCGCGCGGTCCAGTGCTCGGCAACCACGTCGCCGGCTGGAATGATCGAGTTAGGTTCGCTCATTCCTTCTGGCCCTTGGCGTCCTTGCCCTTCGCATCCTTGCCCTTAGCGTCGTCGGCTTTCGCATCGTCGCCACCGGAATCATCGTCGTCGTCATCCTCAGCCTTGGGCTGCTGGATCGTAACCTTGGCTTTGTCTTCAAGGCCAAGGCCGCCGGAGGTCACCACCTGATCACCCTCCTGAACGCCGCTGAGAATCTGCACCCGATCGCCTTGACGCACGCCGACGGCGACGGCACGCTCATGGGCAATGGAATCCTTGGTTACGACCATTACTTTTTGCTTTCCCTCATCACCATTGAGAAGGGCGGACGCCGGGACAACGAGTGTGTTCTGAATCGTCTCCGCGATGATGGACACCCGAACGGTTGCGCCAGGCTTCAGCCGCTCGCCTGGGTTAGCGATTTGCACCCACACTTCGACCGTGGTGGCGCCTGCACTGGCCGATGGACTGACGACTGTGACCGTGCCGGCCATGTCGCCATCGGGTCCGGCGACACGCGCCGGCCGGCCTGCGCGAATCGACTCGGCTTCCTTCACCGGAACATTCGCCACGGCGCGAACTTGGGATATGTCGACGATGGAAAAAACGGGCATCCCGGCGCTGGCAATATCGCCGACGTTGAGTGGCCGTTCCGCAACCACGCCGTTGATGGGGCTCAGAATTCGCGCGTAGGAAAGCTGCACTTCGAGCGCATCGGCATGCGCCTTAGCTGCATCCATCTGCGCCTTCGCGCCCTTGACCGCCTCTTGCCGCCCGACACCGTTCAGCGACTTCAGATGCTGCTGCGCGGTCTCCAATTGGGTTTGCGCCTGGACCATTTGCAGCCTGGTCTCATCCACCTGCTTCTGCGCCAGAGCGCCCTCCTTTTCAAGGGCTACCCGGCTGTCGTAAAGCTTCTTGGCGGCGTCAAATGCGCTTTGAGCAGATTGCACATCCGCACGCGCCTTGGTTTCGTCCTCGACCACCGTCGCGCCGGTAACGGTCGCATAGGAGGACTGCGCTTGTTCAAATTGGTGCTTAGCCTCCTGCGCCGCTGCCGCTAGATCGCTGCTTTCCAGCTCGGCGATCAACTGTCCGGCGCGGACATGATCCCCGCGATTCACCAGCATCCGCTTCACCGGAGCGCTGATCTTGGGAGTTACGTTGGCCTGGTTGATCGGGAAAAGAACTGCGTCGGCGGTCACCACATGGTCTATCGCGCCGAGCACGGCGGTTTCCACTAAGACCGGAGTGGGAGCTTCCGTTTCGCCTGCCGCTTCCTCTTTGTCTTTGGCCTTACCGCATCCGATGAAAAGAGCTGCGGTCACAAGCAATAGGGCCATAGCGAGATTCCGCCAAATCGTTCTATTTGGGTATGCCATGGTCGCCGCTAAAACGTTCCCGTTAAGGTTTGCAGATTGGCGAGAGCCAGGCGATACCGGACCAATCCGTCGTCGTAGGCGTTGCGCGCGCCGGTCAGCAGAGTCTGCGCATCCACAAGCTCCAGAATGGTGGCTTCACCGGCCTGATAGCGCAGTCCGTTCAGCCGAAGATTCTCAGCAGCCTGATCCATGGAATGGCGAAGCCGGTCCACTTGATCGCGGGCCGTCTGCGCTTCCTGATAATAGCCCTGAAGATTTCGGATGAGAGTACGCTGGGCTGCGGTTAGTTCCACACTGGCCTGATCGCGCTTGAGTTGGGCTTGGCGGACCTTGCTGCTCCTCGAACCCCAGTCCCACACCGGTACGTTCAACGAAACAGTCAGGAAGTATCCCAGATTCGGCAAAGGACCTTTGTCTACCGCAGCCGCCACCGTGCTGTGCAAGGCGAAGGCGTTGGCTTCGATGCCATACGCCAAGTCGGCGGTAAGCGATGGCAGAAAAGCCTGGCGCGCGATTGAAACGTCCAGCGTAGCGGCGCGCAAAGCAGCGTTGGCGGCCCGAAGGTCGGGATTCTCGCGTTCGGCCATGGTTTGGACGTCGGCGAACGCGGGAAGCGCCGAGGCGAGCGTCAGATCGTCCACTACCGTGAAATTCTGGTTGAAGTCGCTGAACAGGAGAACCGCCAGGTCCAGGCGTGCGTTATCCATCGCGAGCTTGGCTTCCTCAAAGGCCTGCTCTTGCTGGGAGTACTGGAAATCCGCGCGAATGGTATCGCTGTGGGGTACTTCGCCACCACGCTCGAGGCTCTGGGTGATGTCCAGGTAGCGCTTAGCTTGATCCAAAGCTTGCTGAGCTGTAGCGTATTTGCGCTGTCCCGTAAGCAGTGCGTAATAGGCCTTGGTGACCGTAACGGCCAGCCCTCTGCGTGCGATTTCCGCTCGCGCCTGCGCCAGCGACTCGGCCGCCGCCGCGCGTTGCGTGCCTGTTTTGGTCAACGCAGCCGTGAGGTCCTGGTGTAGTACTGCCCAATCCCGATAGACGTGGACACCATCATTGGTGACGAACCGGCCGCCGGGCAGCACTCCGTTGCCCTGTGTGCCGAGATAGTCGGACTTAAAGCTCACGTTAGGACGCTGCGCCGCGCGAGCCTGCAAGAGATCCTCGCGGGCCTGGTTGGCGTCGCTCAACGCCGAAAGGAGCTGCGGTCCGTTGACCTGGGCTCGGGTAAGCGCATCCTGCAAGGTCAAAGTAAGCGGCGCCGATTGCGCGCCCGCCGGTGCATCTACGGGTGCAGGCGCCTGTCCGTAGGCTGACCCTGCCAGCGTGACGGCACAGCTCATCGCGCGGAACCATCGGTGGAATCTAGTATTCATTTTGTGGCCTCTGGGGCGTCCTTTTAGTGAACCATCCTATCCTGAAAAACGGCTGAAAGCCTAAAAAAACGCTGATGATGCCAGTGGGGCGCCGTTTCAGCCTTTTTTCAGGCTTCTCTGGTACTCTCAGGGAGAATGCAGATTCTGGTGGTGGAGGACGAGCGCCGGATGGCCGAACTCCTGGAGCGAACCCTCAGCGAAGAAGGCCATCAGGTGGTGCTCGCAGGGGATGGTCATCAGGGCTTTGATATTGCCCGGTCTTCGGCATTCGACGTGATCCTGCTGGATGTGGCGCTCCCCGGAATGGACGGGCTGACCGTCGCCCGGAAACTGCGCGAGCAGCGCAATCAAACCCCAGTACTGATGCTTACCGCGCGCGATGCCGCGGCGGATATCGTGACCGGTCTCGATTCCGGGGCCGACGATTACCTGACCAAACCCTTTTCCATCGACGTCCTGCTGGCCCGGCTGCGCGCCGTCAGCCGCCGGGGTGCGATCCCCCAGCCTGTGTGCCTTGCGGTGGCGGACGTGGTGCTCGACCCTGCGCGCCATAGTGTGACGAGGAGCGGGGACGCCTTAAGCCTCACCCCGCGGGAATATAAGCTTCTCGAACTGCTGATGCGTAACCTGGGGCGAGCTGTGAGCCGCGACACGATTCTTGAATCCGTGTGGGGGTTCGGCACGGAAGTGAAGGAGAACACCGTGGAAGTGTTCATGCGGCACCTGCGGCTGAAGCTAGATACCGGCGAGCCCAAGCTGATCCACACGGTGCGTGGATTCGGCTACATGATGCGGGAGCCTTGAGATATGCAGCGGCGCTCCCTGCGTTTTCGATTAACGGTCTGGTACGCCGTGGTTCTGGCGGCCGGGCTCAGCCTGTTCAGCGGTCTGATCTGGCTGTCTCTTCGTCATCGCCTGATGGAGGAAATCGACCAGGACCTGGAAGGCCGCGCCAGCCGTTTTGAACGCTATTTCGCCAGCGAATCCACTACCCATGCCTCGGACGACCAGCTGCGTGACGAATTAGAGGAATTCTGCCAGGCGCTTCCACCTTCGAGTTACGTTGCCGTCCGCGGCGCGGGAGGTTTTGTCTTCCACTATCCGGCCAGCGCGCGGGAACCCGAGGAAAATGTTCGGACGCTCAGACGGCAGTTCTCGAACAACCACGAGGTTTTCGATCTGGAGATTGCCGCTCCCGTGGCGAATGCGGAGCATACTCTTGATTTATTGCGCTTTCTGCTGTGGAGCACCATCCCCGTGGTGATCGCGATTGCCTGCATCGGGGGCGCCTGGTTAAGCGGGCGCGCGTTGAAGCCGGTGAAAGATATCACGGCAGCGGCTCTCACCATCAGCATCGAGAACCTGGCGGAGCGGCTGCCTGTCCCCCAGACGGGAGATGAGCTCGCGCGGCTGACCGAAGTGCTGAATACGATGTTTGCGAGGCTCGAATCCGCCGTGAAAACGCTGTCCCAATTCGCCGCGGATGCCTCGCATGAGTTACGCACGCCCCTGGCCGTGATCCGGACGACGGCTGAGCTGGCGCTGCGCCGAGCGCGGACTCCCGAATCCTATCGGGATTCGCTCCAGGAAGTCGCCTCGGAAGCCGAGAGGATGACGCGCCTGGTGGAGGAATTGCTTATCCTGGCGCGCACCGACGCGGCTACGTCCGAGATGCCTCTGGCGGCGGTGGATCTGCGCGAAGTACTAACGGAGGTTTGCGATGAGATGCGCAGTCTGGCGGAGATGCGCCAGATTCGCATCGAAACTGCATTCGGCGCGTCACATGCCAGCGCTACGGCGATCGTTGCCGGGAATCGGCCTGCGCTGCACCGTTTGTTCCTGGTGCTGCTGGACAATGCCCTAAAATTCTCCCGGTCTGGCGGCGAAGTGATCCTGAAAGTGGAAAGCAGCGAGTCGCGGGTCGCGGTGAGCATCCAGGATTTTGGGGTCGGTATCAGCGAAAGCGATCTGCCGAACATCTTCCAGCGTTTCTATCGGACGGACCGGGCTCGAACCGGTGGCGGGCATGGCCTGGGTTTGTCGCTGGCGAAAAGCATCGCGCGGGTGCATGGCGCGTCGATTGAGGTTCGCAGCACGGAAGGCGTCGGGTCCCGTTTTGAGGTGAGTTTTGCGGTCCGGGATGCCCGGCCAGTTGCCGCCGTGGATACCGCAAGAATCCCATCGGCTAAGATATAGGCGCCTCATTCAGCCAATCTTCAGCTTTCGAAGGTAGGCTGAACAGTGGCAAAAGGAGTTAAACCCATGAAAGCGTCCTATCTTCTAATCGTCACTGCTGCCGCCGCTTTTGCTGCGGCGCCCACATATAAAGTAATCACCAAGATCAAAATCGGCGGCGGAAACCGCTGGGACTATTCTTACGTAGACAGCAATAACCACCGTCTGTATGTTTCGCACGGCGGGCAGACGGAAGTGATCGACACCAATACCGACAAGTTGGTCGGGACGATTATGGGGACCACCGGCGTCCATGGGATCGCCATTGCCGACGATCTCGGGCTCGGATTTACCAGCGATGGCGGCGACAATGACGTCACCGTCTTCGATCTCAAAACGCTGGCGGTCAAGACCAAGATCAAGACTGGTCAGAATCCTGATTCGATTATTTACGAGCCGACGTCACACCGCGTGTTTACCTTTAACGGACGGAGCAGCGATTCGACCGCCATTGATGCTAAGACATTGGGGGTTGTTGCGGCATCGATCCCAGTAGGCGGCAAGCCGGAGTTCGCGCAGATCGACGGCAAGGGCCATATCTACGTGAACATCGAGGACAAGAACGAAATCATCGAGGTGGATGCTAAGAACGCACTGGTCGCAAAGCGCTACTCCATCGCGCCCTGCGATGGGCCCAGCGGACTAGCCATCGACCCCAAGAAAGCCATCCTGTATTCGGTCTGCGGCAACAAGATGATGATTGTGAGCAACCCCGCCACCGGCAAGGTTCTCGCCATGCCAGCGATTGGCGCAGGACCCGATGGCGTCGCGTTTGACGACGGTTACGCATTTAGCGCGAACGGCCGCGACGGCAACATCACGATGGTCGGCGAGACCTCGCCCGGCAAGTACGAGCCGGTGGCCACGATTCAAACGCAATTCGGCGCGCGGACTATTGCGGCCGATCAAAAGGCTCACAAGCTATATCTGCCGGCTGCCGAATCCGGACCTCCGGCCGAGGGTAAGGATGGCAAGAAGGGTAAGAACCCCTCGCAGGTTCCCGATAGCTTTGAGATCATCGTCGTGGGGCGGTAGGCCTTTGGCGGTACCATGAGCACCACAGTTGTCCTGCTCATCCTGGCTGGCGCGACATCGCTATTCGCCCAGTCGCCGGCGTATCGCGTCACTCACACGTACGCGCTGGGAGGCGACGGGAGTTGGGACTACGTAATCCCGGATCCTCCCGATCACCGCCTATTTATCGCGCGGCAAAATCGGGTAATGGTTGTTGATGAAGACAAAGGCACGCTGATTGGCGAAATCACCGGCATTCAAGGCGCGCATGGTACTGCGATCGCACAGGCCACCGGGCACGGATTCGCCACCCAGGGTAACGATCAGTCCGTCGCGATGTTCGATCTGAAAACCTTCAAGGTGCTCGGCCGGATACCGGCCGCCGAAGATGCCGATGCCATCCTTTACGACGCGCCATCGAACCGCGTCTTCACGCTGAATGGCGACGCCCACTCCTCGACTGTCATCGATCCGCGGGCGGGGACGCTGATTACCAACATTCCGCTGGGCGGCAAGCCCGAAAATGGCGTTTCCGCCGGCGATGGCAAGGTGTACGCCAATCTCACGGATACCAGCGAGGTGGTGGAGATCGATGCTAAGACCGCGACCGTCGTGCGGCGTTGGTCGACTGCTCCCTGCAAGCAACCCGTGCCGATGGCGATCGACACGGCCCACCATCGTCTATTCAGCGGATGCCGCAGCGGAGTAATGGCGGTTTCCGACTATCAGGCCGGCAAGGTTGTCGCAACGCTTCCGATTGGTATGGGCGTGGATGGCGCGGGGTTCGATTCGGCCTCCGGCGATGCATTTGCGTCCAATGCCGACGGCACGCTGACGGTGATTCATCAAGACTCGCCGGACAAATATCGCGTGGTCGAAAACGTGCCGACGCCGCAAGGCTCGCGCAACATGGGGCTCGATCCTACCAACCATCGTGTGTTCGTCGTTTCCGGGAAGTTTGGACCGGCGCCCGCGGGTGGCAGAGGTAGAGGACCGGTCCTCCCCGGGTCGTTCACACTGATGACCATCGAACGCGATCCGTCAGCGCGCTAACTTACCGAGCAACAGTTTCTTAGTATCTCCGCTAGTGCTTCACCACGATAAACCATGAAGCCACGATCGGACCCTGTGGGCCGCGGCCACGTCCCTTTGGTGCATCGGCGGCTGGCGCGGGAGCCGGTCCGCGCTCAGGCTGAAACAGGTAGGCGTTATGTGTCTTTGGATCCACGGCGATGGTCTTCGCTCCGGCGAACGTGTCGACGGTGGCAACCGTGGTGTACTTGTCGGGCGAATCCTGGTGGACAACGGTGACATTACCCTGTCCCCCATTCGGAATATAGATCAGTTTCTCCGACGGATCCCATCCCAGGGCGTCGACGCGGGTGCCGTTCTTGATGGTCGCCACGATCTTACCGCCGTTCGGATCCACGACGACCGAGGTATTGCTGCAGCCTGAGAAAATGCGGTTCGATGCTTTGTCATACGCGATACCGGTCGGTCCTTGACACGGCGCGAGCGGCCAGGAGGCGGTCGCCTTCCAGGTTTTGACGTCGATGACCTGGATCGTACTCTTGCCTTCATTGTTGACGAAGATGTGTCCCTTGCCATCAGCCGCAGCGCCTTCGGGCGCGGTATCTTCGAGTTCGACGGTAGCTACGATATCACCGCTCTTGGGATCGATTGCGGTCAGTGTGCCGATCGGGCGGCTATGATTCGTCAGAATGATTTTGTCGTCGGGCTCATCGTACATAATGCCGTCGAGACCACCCTGCATCACCGGAATCTGCTTGATCACGGCCAGCGTCTTCAGATCGAACATCGTGACATTGGAATCGCCGCCGTTCGTCGTAAAGCCGTGACCGGACTTGGTGGCGATGCCGGCGCCGTGGACACCGGGGGTGTTCGGAATGTCGCCCAGCACCTTCCCAGTGGGACCCTCAACCACCATCATGTGGGTAGCGCGTGAAACGAACACGCGGCCCGTGGCGGCTTCGACGGCGACGTAATCTGTGCCTCCATCGCCCTTGATCTCGAATTTCTCGGCCTTGAATGTCTGGGCATGCCCGATGTGGGGCGCTAGAAGGCTGGCTGCGAAGAGAATTGCGGCTGTATTCAGCGAGCGTGCGGCCATACGGCCTCCTTGTACCATTCTGGTTTCCCAACTGGGCGTAGTATACAGCAATCGCCCTGAGCTCAACATTTCACAATCGGTTTAGCCCTCCGCATTCTGGATGGGGTTGTTCATCCGCCAGTGAAGATAGGCGATTAAGAATTCGCTATCGGATCGGGTCATCATGAACTTCAGTTGGACCGTCACCGCGGGGACGGCTGTGTAGTCTAGTTTCCCCAGGGAGATCGCTCGTTCGTCTATTAAGCGGACCAATTCGCGTTCGTGATCGTTGGACGGTTCCATGTGAAAGAACACCCTCCGAAGGTTCTCGGAGGAAGAAGATTTTCGGGGAGAGATGTTCGCCTAAGCGCGTCCATCCACTTATCGAATACTAGAGTACGAAGCTTAAGGAACGCTGAAGGTTGCTGGATTTGGTTTCGGGTAGGGCTGGCAGCGATCCGGCGGGATTGGGACTCCGCCGTAACGGTGACCGATTCGGTGTTTTGGCCCACTTGCAGCGCCACATCCTCGCGCATGGTTTGGGCCGCCGCATAGACTTGTCCATGTCCAGATTCTTGACTGAAACGGGCGCATTTGCGACGATCGCTCCAGTCGCGTCTGAAATGGTTCCCCTGATAGTGGCCGAGGCGGTCTGGCCGAATGCAAGAGCGCTCGACCAGAGCAGTCCACACGTTTTGTTTTGAGTTACCTCTTGACAGGTCGTTTCATATCAGAACGAAATGCGAGCAACTATTGTGCCGGCGCGCATACCGACGGTTCCTGCTTCCGGAGTGATGGTACCGAAGCCGCCGCTGTACAAGCCCTGGTTGGGGCCGGAAGTGAACCTGGTGGGAGCGGTCGTGAAGTTCCCCAGGTTAATCGGCGAGGTCGCGAACAGCGGAAACTGGTATTGAACTCGGTTGAAGATATTCGTGAACTCCGCGCGAATTTGGAAAGTGACACGTTCTTTGATGCGGAAGGTGCGGCTGAAGTTGGCGTTCTCCGCAGGGTAGCGCATGCCCCGGAAGGAGCGAATCGAGGCTTCATT
>JAICXC010000087.1 GCA_025980665.1 Bryobacteraceae bacterium | reverse complement strand
GATTCGGCTTCCGCTTTAGCCTTGGCAATCTCGAGCGCTTGGGCGAGCGTTGTTTCCTGAGGTGCCTCTTGTGCCGGTGTCTCCTGGAGAGTCTCCGTTGTTGTAACTTGTGGCTGATCGTCTTCCATTGAAATCCCTTCCTACGCCTCGGCGGACAACCTCGCCCATTCTAGCGCCACGCGGCCTGCCGGTCGCAACTTGACCGTAACAGCGCTGCGCCCGATCAAATCGGCGATCAAAGCCGCGCGGGCTTTTTGATAGTCCCCACGCTCCGGGCCAGGCGCGCGCGATGAGTTTAGAATCCGGCGGATACGGCGGTGATACCGCCAGGGCCGCTCACCACCCATACGCCGGGCCTGCCGCTTCGACATTTTCGATTGCGTCTCACGGTAGATCCCGCAGAGATCCCGGAGATACTGGGGCGAGCAGCCGAAATCGCTCACCATCCGGCCAAGAAAATCCTTGAGCGTAGCGGCTTCGGCGAATTGCTTCCATTCAAGCGTCCGGCCTAGCAGCCAGATGCAATCTTTGTCTGCTGATTTTGCCGCTTCCAGGCGCTGGCCGGCTTCTTCAAATACCGCGCCGAGCGAGGCGTCCACTGCGGGAGCCATTGCTAAAGCCATGCTGATCGTCTTGCCCTCGGGTCCGGCGAAATCCTTCAGGTTTTGCTCGGCGAACCGGCGGAACAAACGCTCGAGTTCCGAGGCCAGCCCGATCAAGGCGTCCCAGGCGCCATAGACGGCGAAATCATCGCCGCCCGAGTAGATCACCGTGACCTTGCGCCAGAATTCGGGCATCGAGCACAGCACCTCTAACTCGCCCGCGAAAAACTGCTTGTACATCACCGAAAGCTGGATGTGCTCCTCGATGCTCTGGGCGCGATGGATACGAATAGCGAAATTGTCGACGTCGCCGCGGAGCACACCCCACGTCGGCAGACCGGTCGCTCGTCCCGCGAGTACGGCGGTCGAGGCAGGCTCGCTACCATCGTCGCTCGGCGCGGCGTGACGGGCGAAGGGGATCGCGTCCGTGGAATTCGTCAATGGCCAGGAATGTTTTCCCCCACTCGTCAGGATGCGGCCAGGCGTCTCCGGCGACCAACCGACAGTCGCGGCATCACGCAGCGAAAAACCGAGCTGTCCGTGGAAATATTCATCGATCGCGGGGTTGGGTTCGGGTACCTCCCCGGCGAATAGCGCCGCACCGCCTTCACCCGCAGGCGCGTGACGCCTCCGGTCGAGTTGCTCGTCTAACCGCCGCCGGACGTCGCTCCAGTCGCCCAGGTTCTCCGTCACGCTCCAGATCAGCTTGAGCACACCTGCGCTCAGCGTGCCGATTTCTTTGGCCGCGGCCTGTAGAAACGCTTCGGCCGGTCCGCGCGATTCCTCGGGAAGGACCAACAGGAACTGACTTGCTCCGCTCGATCCGATCAGGATCTTGGCGAGGCCAAGTTCGGCCAGCAGGGCGCGCGGCAACACTTCACTCAACAGGCTGATCCAGTGGGATCGCCCGGTGAAGATCTGATCGGGATCCTGCGACGCGGGCGCCAGGAGGCAGTCGTCGACGCCAAGTATTTTGCCTTCAAGAAAAATCTGCAGGGACATGCGGAGGCGAAACCATCACTGTATCACGGGGAAGGTTAAAGAGCTAAAAGGACCGGACTGCCTTCTGGATTGCTGTGACGAGTCCGGGAACCGTGTGCGGATCGGCCTCGGCGGCAACATTAAGCCCAAGTTCCCGCGCCGTGGCCGACGTGATCGGACCAATCGATGCGATCTTGATTCCCGCGAGAGACGCGCCGCCTGCAAGCGCTACAAAATTCTTGATGGTCGATGAGCTGGTGAAGGTGATCCAGTGCGGCTTCCGCGCGAGCACTTCGCGCGCATGGGTGGCCGCCTGCTCCGGAAGCACCGTGCGATACGCTTCCACCACATCCACGACAGCGCCACGGCGGGTGAGTTCGATCGGGACCAGATCCCGCGCGACGGCCGCACGCGGCAGTAGAACACGTTTGCCCGCCAGATCGTCCAACGCCAGCGCTTCCAGCAGGCTCTCGGCGACATACTCTTTCGGCATCCGGTCGATCTTGATATGCAGAGCTTCGACTGCGGCCGCCGTCGCCGGACCGATCGCACAAACTTTCGCCCTCAGCGATCGTATGTCCCTTAGCCTCTCCGCAAATGCGCGGACACCGTTTACGCTGGTGAAGATCAACCAGTCATACTTATCCAGGCATGCGATGGCGCGTTCAAGCGGACCCGGGTCAAGCGGAGGGATGATCTCGATCACCGGCAGCAGCAAGACCTCGGCGCCCAGTTCTTCTAAAGGCTCTGCCAATTCAGCCGCCTGCCTGCGGTCGCGCGTCACGACGATGCGCTGCCCAAACAACGGCAGCTTCTCGAACCAGTTGAAGCGCTCGCGCAGCGCGACCACTTCACCGATGACGATGGTCGCCGGCGGCCGCAAGTTGGCCTTCGCGATCTTGTCGGGGAGACTCTCTAGCGTACCCACCAGCGTCTCCTGATCCGGCCGTGTAGCCCAGCGCACGACCATGGCCGGCGTTTTGGCGGATCGTCCCCGTGCGATCATCTCGCGCGCGATGGCCGCAAAGTTCACCAGCCCCATGAACAGGACTACGGTTTCGGCCGAGCCGATTTTGCCCCAGTCAATCGCCTCCACGTTGTGACCGGTGACGAACGTAACGGCCGACGTGTGCTGCCGATGCGTCAACGGTACCCCGGTGTAGGCGGCCAGACCCAGTGGCGTGGTCACGCCCGGCACGATCTCGAAGGGGATGTCCGCGGCCGCCAGCGCTTCCATCTCTTCCCCGCCCCGCCCAAAGATGAACGGATCGCCGCCTTTTAGCCGCACGACGGTCCAGCCGCGGCGCGCGCGGTCGATCATCACCGCCGAAATCTCCTCCTGCGACATCTCATGCTGCGCGCGCTTTTTCCCGACGTAAATCCGTTCGGCGCGAGGCGGAGCATGTTCCAGCAAGCGTTCGCTGGCAAGGTTGTCATACAGGACCGCGTCGGCACGTTCCAGGATCTTCTTACCCTTGACGGTGATGAGTCCGGGATCGCCGGGACCAGCCCCAACCAGATAAACCTTCATGCTCTTCTTATTTGTCGCGCACAACGCAGCGGGTCGCAATCTCGTTTGAACATTTCCAATTGTGCGTCCCGCGCTGTGCGCTCATGCGAGGGCTTCGAGAATCTCCTCCGCGCCCTTTTCCAAAAGGTTTCGCCCCAGCGACGCCCCGGTTCTCAAAGGATCCACACCGGATAGTTCCGCGCGTATGAGGCGCTTCCCATCCGGCGACGCCACGATTGCGCGCATCTGGATCACGCCCTTATCGAGGAACGCGTAACCGCCGATGGGCACCTGGCAGCCGCCCCCGAGTTTCTCGAGCATCGCGCGTTCGGCTGTGACGGCGATGCGAGTATCGGCGTGGTCCAGCTTGCGAACCAGCTCATAGGCGGCGCCTCTGTCGTCGCGCGTTTCGATCGCCAGCGCGCCCTGCCCCACCGCCGGACACATGATCTCGACCGGAATCAGTTCACGGATGCGATCCTGCCAGCCCAAGCGCCGCAGCCCCGCTGCCGCCAGAACGATCGCGTCATATTGGCCTTCGTCGAGTTTGCGCAGACGCGTGTCAACATTGCCACGCAACATCTCTATGCTCAGCTGTGGCCGATATGCCAAGAATTGCGCTTGGCGTCTCAATGAGCTCGTGCCGATTCTCGTTCCATCTTTTAGATCCGCCAGCGAGCAACCTATCAGGGCATCTCGCGGCTCCTCGCGTTCCGGAATCGCGGCGATGGTTAACCCTGCCGGAAGGCCGGTCGGGACGTCCTTCATGCTGTGCACTGCCAGGTCGATCCCGCCGCTTAGCAGCGCTTCGTCGATTTCCTTGGTGAACAATGCCTTGCCGCCGACCTGCGCTAGAGGGACGTCCTGAATCTTATCGCCACTAGTTCTGATGATCTCGATGCGCGTTTCAGTACCCAGCGCCTTAAGGGCATCTGCAATATGTTCCGCCTGCCACAGGGCCAGCTTGGACCCGCGCGAGCCGATGACGATCACTCGTCCCCCGTGCGATTCTTCAGCTGCGAAATGATCCGGTGGGCCACCTTGTTCATGTAGCCGCGCATCATGGCGTTGATCGCGTCTTCCTGCTGCGGCGTGAGCGCGCCCAGCTTGGGACGCCAGCGTTCGATTTCGCCCTTGCGCCAGTTCTCCAGCTCTTCATGAACGCCGACGATAGCAGGCGTCATGCCGCGAGTTTTCAGCCGCACCACCATGCGTTCGACTTCTTCCCGCACGATCTCTTCGGCGTCCTTTGCGGTCTCAATCCGGCCCTTCAGATTGTCGTCGACCACTTTACCCAGGTCGTCGATGTCGTACAGGAATACACTCTCCAGCTTGTTTACCGCCGGGTCGATATTGCGGGGCACGGCGATGTCGATCAGAAACATCGGCCGGTTGCGCCGTTTGCTCATCGCGGAACGCATCTGATCGGGCGTCAGAATAAAGTGCGGCGCGCCGCTCGATGCCAGCACGATATCCACTTCCGGCACGGCATCCTCGAAATATTCGTAGTCGATGACGCGGCCGCCGACTTCCTCGGCCATGGCGACGGCGCGTTCGCGGGTGCGATTCGTCACCAGGATTTCGGACACGCCGGCGCGCCGAAGGTGCCGTGCGGCACTTTCAGCCATCTTCCCGGCGCCGACGACCAGGACCCTCTTGCCTTGCAGCTTACCGAAAATCTCGCGCGCGAGTTCCACGGCGGCGTAACTCACCGAGACGGCGCTCTCTCCAATGTCGGTCTCGGAGCGAACCCGCTTGGCGACGCTAAGTGCCCGGTCGATCACCTGGCCCAGGAAGCCTCCCACGGCGCCGTGTTCGCGAGCCAGCGCATAGGCGGATTTCATTTGTCCTAAAATCTGAGGCTCGCCCACCACCATCGAATCCAAGCTCGAAGCCACGCGGAACAGATGGCGTATCGCCTCCGGCCCGTCGAAGCGGTAGAGATACGGAGTCACCCAGGAGCGCTCGACATGTCTGGAGTCGGCTAGAAAGCCCTCGACCGCCGATTCGACGTCGGCCTGCTCGTCAGCCGTGACCGCGACCTCCACGCGATTGCAGGTGGAAAGAATCATGCCTTCGAGCAATCCGGGGCAGCGCTTGAGATCGTCCAAAGCTTGCGGAAGCGCCTTGTCCTCAAATGCCAGGCGCTCGCGTACCTCCACAGGCGCGGTGCGATGGTTCAGACCGGTGAGGAGCAGTTTCATGGGAAGAAGAGGGTGGACCTCAACCCCGCGTGCGCAGCCCAGGTCAATGCTGAGCATCCGAGCACAGCCAGCGCCATCACCGCCGCCTTACGTCCGCGCCAGCCTGCGGAGGAGCGCAGGATCATGGTGACGAGAAGCAGCGCCCAGGTGACCAATGATAAGCCGATGCGCGCATCGCCGATCCAACTGGTACCCGGCGAATAGATCTCGGCCCACATGATGCCGAATACTAAGCCGAGCGTCAGCAGCGCGAAGCCCATCCCCAGCGACTTGCTGATCAGGTTATCGAGCGTCGCCAGCGGCGGCAGCCGTTCGAGGAGCGAGCTCGCCTGTTTCCGCTTGAGCCTCCGCTCCTGGATCAGGTAGGCAAAGGCAGCGACTGCGGTAAGCAGCAATGCCGCGTATCCCGCTAATACGAGGAGAATGTGAACACCCAACCAGATCTGGCCCATCGGCTCGTTGGCGCCGGGTCCTGGCGTGCGCTCCATGGCCGATACCAGCGTCATGCCGAACACCAGGGGAAAAAGTACCACGGAAAGTCCCGAGAAGCGGTATCGCCATTCCACCATCAGGAAAACCACGGCGATCAGGAAGGCGCACACGCTTAGAGTCTGATAGCCCCCGGCCAACTCCCCCTTTAATCCATTGACGAACATGAGCCTTTCGACGATCGCCACGCCATGGAGGACGACTCCAATGCGAAACGTCGCCCTGGCCAATGGAAAAACGCTTTGGCCGTGGCGCACCAGGACCAGGATGGAGTGCAGCAGTCCGACTGCGTACAGACACGCGGCGACCCGTAGCCAGAAAACGCTGGATTCCATCCTTTTCCTTCACTTACGATTCTACGACGGCGAACGGATTGCGAATGATCCAGGGTAGGGGGTTAAGTGTTGGTTGGGGGGCAATCAGAACCGATACCGCGAAATTATCCTCATAACGATAGAAAGTATGGAAAGTGTCAGGCCGACACTGGCGAGCCACAGTGTGACGCGGCGCCGGGTAGCACGCTCCTTCTTTCTTGTCTGTTCGATTAAAGACTCGAACGGCATGAGATGAGAATAGCCCATTCAACGGCAGCATAGAAGGCCCGGGTGTGCCGGATAATTCCGGTTGATCGCGGTGGCGGGTGCGCGAAAGCAGGTGTGATAAACTTCTCACCGTTATGGATTGTGCCGAATGTAAGCTGCTGGCGAATCAAGCGGCGGTTGCCGCTGAGGAGTTCGATAAGATCAGGGCCAATACAGGAGCACGTTTATGAGTAAGGAATTGACGGCCGGGAAGGTTCCGATGCGGCCTCGGCGGCGCCGCAACGCCATGACCTTTCCCCGTGAGTTGCGTGAGGCGATTCCGGAACTGCACGGCGCCCGCGACCTGGAACTAGATTCCATCGACGGCCGATCTTCGAACATGACGTTCCTCGGGCCGCTAGTTCAACTGAAGCTGGTGGTGAAGGAAACCGGCAAGCTCAGCGGGCGGTTTGTGATTGGGATGGATCTTCAACCCGACGCCGCACGAGAGCTGGCTGCCACCTTGACCAAATTGGCGGACGTCGCGCAGAACTCGCAGGTTTAGCGCCGCGCTGTCACTTGTGCCGGTACGTGATGCGGCCTCTCGTGAGGTCGTACGGCGATAGTTCCAGCGATACTCGGTCGCCATTCATGATTTTGATGCGGTTGCGCCGGAGCCTGCCGGCCATGGTGGCCAGGACTTTCATGCCAGCGTCCAGCTCGATGGAAAACATTCCGGCCTTGAATTTCTCGGTTACTTTTCCCAGCACTTCAATGGAGTCTTCTTTGGGCAAATTTATCCTCGATTCTGTAGTTCGATTCGGAATGCGAGCTTAGTAGCGATTGCGGCCACCGCCGCCACCGCGATTGCCACCATAGCCGCCGCCACCGCCGGATCCGCGGTCTGCCTTCGGACGGGCTTCATTGACGGTCAGCGCGCGACCGTTCATTTCCCTGCCGCTCAGCGACTCAATCGCGCGATCGCCTTCCGCATCGACGCTCATCTCGACAAACGCGAAACCCTTCTGCTGCCCGGTATCGCGGTCGGTTACCACACTGACACGGTCTACTGTGCCGTACTCCTCAAACACAGACCGAAGCTCATTCTCAGATACGTTGTAGCTGAGATTTCCCACAAAAATATTCTTCATCTCTAAATTCCTTCTGAAAGTTGGCAGAGCAACGAATCGAGGCAGGATCGGATAAGGGCGGTTGGCCGGACTATCGAGATGCCGCAAATAGGGGCTGTCAAATTACACTTTCAGTCTAGCACCATTGAAGCTCGTTGCCTTCTACCCCCAAGTGGGGGCATCCAGTCCCCCGCGAGGTTCTGCGATCGCCTCCGCGCGGTCTATGCTGGTCTGCATGAAACCACTCAGTCAGCAGGTTTGCCTGGTTACCGGCGGCACGCGCGGCATAGGACGCGCCATCGCGAAGATGTTATTGCTCGAAGGCGCAGCAGTGGCAATTTGTGGTCAGCGCCAGGAAAGCGTCGATCGCGCCGTCGCGG
The DNA here is from genome assembly GCA_025980665.1 of Bryobacteraceae bacterium. GTDB lineage: Bacteria > Acidobacteriota > Terriglobia > Bryobacterales > Bryobacteraceae > Palsa-187. The sequence continues at coordinate 15,105 of JAICXC010000087.1, read as the reverse complement.
CGCTGGCAGCGGAAACTGCCGGTAAAGTCAAGGGGAAAGCTGCCGATGTTAGAAACCATGAACAGGTTGCCGAGTTGTTCCGCTTCGTCGACGCCGAATTCGGCGCACTCGATGTGCTGGTCAACAACGCGGGCATCGGAATATTTCGCCACGTTCGCGACCTTTCGCTGGATGAGTGGAAGGCAACGCTGGAAACGAATCTGTACGGAGCATTCTATTGCAGCCGTGAAGCTTTGTTCAGGTTTGCTACTGGAAGCGCAGGTTACATCGTCAACATAAGTAGCATGGCGGGCGCGAATGCATTTGCGGGTGGAACTGCTTATAACGCTTCCAAGTTTGGTTTGACGGGTTTCACGGAAGCGATGTTGCAGGACGTGAGGAGCGAAAACGTGAGGGTCAGTACTATCATGCCGGGAAGCGTCGCCACGGAATTTAGCGGGCGCCCGTCAGCAGAAGGTGCGAATTGGAAAATCTGGCCCGAAGACGTGGCCAATGTCGTACGGTTTCTCCTTCAGATGCCTGAGAGAACGGTCGTTAGCAGGATTTAAGTACGCCCAGCTAGGACCAAGAGTTAGTTAAGGAAATGTTAGAAAGTACGACAGAATCCGAATGCGAGCAGGAGCATCCTATAAATGGCACTTGGGTTGCCTGAGAATTTGTGGAGGGGGGAGCTAAGGCAGACAGCCCCCCCAAGGCGAAAGGCGGTGGAGAAGATGGTACGGCTCAACATACCGTTGGACCCGGCCAAAACCGGAAGAGACGCGACACAACTGGAGACCGGACTCCGTCGAATGATCGTCGGGCAGGATGAGGCGATCCAGCAAATCGTTAATATCTACCAGATGCACCTGACGGGGATGAACCCTCCCGGACGGCCGATTGGGAACTTTTTGTTCCTGGGACCTACCGGTTCGGGTAAAACCCGGATCGTCGAGGCTACGGCCGAAGTATTACTCAAGAACCCACGCTCAGTAATCAAGATCGACTGTGCGGAGTTCCAGCATAGCCATGAGATCGCCAAGTTGATCGGTTCGCCTCCCGGATACCTGGGGCATCGCGAGACGCATCCGCTGCTTTCGCAGGAAGTGCTCAACCAGCATCACACGGAGAACATCAAGCTTAGCTTCGTGCTGTTTGACGAAATTGAAAAGGCGTCTGACGCCCTGTGGAACCTTCTGCTCGGCATTCTGGACAAGGGCGTTCTCACGCTCGGCGACAACCGCAAGGTAGACTTTTCGCGGGCCATGATCTTCATGACCAGCAATCTGGGTGCGTCCGAGATGAGCGCGATCATGAGTCCCAAGCTGGGTTTCAATGTGGGCAAGGTGAACGCTGACACCATGGCGGGAGTCACCGACGATAAGATGTCCGGCAAACTGGCGCGCAGCGGTATGGAAGCCGCCAAGCGCAAGTTCACGCCCGAGTTCATGAACCGGCTGGATAAGATCGTTACTTTCCAGCCCCTCGGAAGCGAACAGTTGAAGCGGATCCTGGATATCGAGCTGAACCTGGTTCAGCAGCGGATCTTCAATGCTCCGGCCGAACGGGCCTTCGTTTTCACTGTATCGGAAAACAGCAAGGATTACTTGCTGGCTGAAGGCACCGACATGAAGTACGGCGCTCGGCATCTGAAGCGTGCTATCGAGCGCCTGTTGGTCCAGCCTATGTCTAACCTCATCGCTACTGATCAGGTACGTGGCGGCGACTGGATCCGTGTCGACTTCGATGAAAGCCTCAAGATCCTGAGTTTCGCTCGCGAAGCCGAAGGATTGCCGGTGGCCGACATGGCCCGGTTAGTGGATACGTCGGTCACCATTCCGGCTCTGACTTTCTCGCAGGGTGCGGTTGCCGAACCGGCTCGCACGCAGAGTGCGCGCAGCTCGAAACGGAGTTAATTTTCTATTGAATCTAAACGCCCTGGGTTTCGGCCCGGGGCGTTTTTCTTTGTGGTTCTGTTCCGATCAGGCAGCGCACTCGCCGCGGCCGAGCTTCAAAGAGAAGGCCACGTCGTCGCCCCAATCGTTGTACATCTCGGGAGCCATATCCGAAGGCTTGACCAGATCCGCGGTGAGTTCCTTAAAGAATGCGACTTTGTGACGCATCACATAGGCGCGAAATGACTCGCCCTCCTGGTGATTCGCCTGGTAATGGTCCAAAATCCGTTGGACGGCAACCGGCGCCAGACGCGCAGGCAAACTTTGCACAGCCAGACCGAATTCATGTTGGCCGCCGCCCAACAGCATTAGGTAGTACGGTACTTCCTTGCCATCAATCTTACGGGAATTGCCGTAGAAGCCCAGATCCCCGATCCAGTGCTGCCCGCAGGAATTCGGGCACCCGCTAATTCGAATCGTCAAATTCCGGATAACGGGATCGTCGTACTTGCGCACCGTTGCCGCGAGGGCGTCACCGAGCCCCATGGATTTCGTCAGCGCAAGGTTGCAGCTATAGGCTCCCGGACAGGTGACCACATCGCTGATCTCGTTGGCGCGATCTTTGTTGAGTCCCAGTCGTTGGAGCGCGCCATATACACGCTGGAGCGCGCCCACGGGTACGTAAGCAAATACGATATTTTGCGCCATGGTCACCCGCATGGCGCTGTCGGCCGCTTGCTCGGAGATCTCTGCCAGACCGCGCATCTGATCGCCGGTCAGGTTGCCCTGCGGCGTCATCACTGTGACAATGGCGTAACCTGGCTGCTTTTGCGGCCGGACGTTGGTTTCGCGCCAGGCGTTGAATTCGGGCGAGGCGTCGAAGAGCGGGAGCATTTCGCCTCTTGCGGGTGGTGGTGCAACCGGCTGAAATCCACCGAAACTTTCGGGGACGGTTTCCGGCATGGGGATGCCGCCGTTGGCCAGGATGTCCTGATACTGCTCCTCGACGGTGTCGCGGAGCCACTCAAACCCGCGCGCGCGCAATACGAATTTTAATCGGGCTTTGTTCTTGTCCTTGCGGTTCCCGTGAACGTTGAACACACGCAGGACAGCTTCCACGCGGCGGACAATATCCTCGGCGGGAATGAACTCGTGGAGAAGTTTAGCTTCGACGGGCAGTGGTCCCAGGCCGCCAGCCACGGTCATGCTGAACCCCTTCACGCCGTCGCGAATGATCGCGCGGAGGCCGACATCGTTGATCGCGCTGGCGATACAATCCTCGGGACAGCCGGAAAACGCGACCTTGAACTTTCGCGGCATCGCGTCGGTCAATTCTTTGTGCAAAAACGCGAACGCCAGCCGACGGGCGTAAGGCTGCACATCAAACGGCTCTTCGGGATGGATGCCCGCCAGGGGACACGCCGTCACATTGCGGACTGTGTTGTAACAGGCTTCGCGAGTGGTGAGGCGCATATCGGCCAGCAAATGCAAGGCGTCGGGAACCTGCGCCAGCGGCACGAAGTGATATTGCATGTTTTGCCGGGTAGTGAGATGGCCTTTGCCGCCCGCGCAATAGTCGGCAACCGCCGCCATCTGCCGCATTTGAGCAGACGTGAGCAAACCGCCGGGGATCTTGGTGCGGACCATCTGAACGCCCTCTTGGCGCTGGCCATAGATACCGCGGCGCAGGCGAAATGCCCGGAACTCGTCGGCTGTCAGCCTACCCGCGAGGAAGTCCTGAGCCTGGGAGCGGAACAGTTCGATATCCGCGCGAACGGTGCTATCGTATTCCTGTTCAAGGACTTGCTGGTGATTTAAGACGTCCGCTGTGGCCATACTCTAATTCCCTATAGAGATTATACTACTTCCCCGCCACGGACGCGCTCTGTGCCGTGGTTCCCTGATGATATCACTGGCAAGGCCGATTGGCGGCGTGGTCTTTAGACCCCCAATTCCCACTATCTGAAAAAACGTGGGATATCTTTGCGGCGGACGTACCGCAGGTGAAACTCGCCTGGCAGCGCCACGCCGTCAGGATCCTCAACGTAGCGAGTCTCGGCTATAGGTACGTATTTGTCGAGCATTCGATTTACGGCAACGTTCCTCGTGCGCGTTTGGTGGATCAAGCGCTCTATTGGGACCAAATCGAAATAAGTCTTCATGCGGTGGGGATAAAGGGCTGTCGATAGACCGGCAGCACGGACGAGTGGATTCGTGATGTGCCAGTGAGAGTAGTTGGTTTCGGGCGTATACCGGTTCAGCAGCGTGTAACCAGCAAAGTCGTCATCGAGCGTGATCGCGAAGGCGATGTTTTGCTGATTTGGATCGCCCTTCCAGATCGCGCGACTAAAGCGTTGGCGCGTATCCTCCGCGGTCCCCAAACGAGATCGGTCAATTCCAAGAAAATCCAGGAAATCGTCGCCGCTGGTATACCAGAAATCCAAGATGGCGTCCAGGTCTTCTGAACCGAGGTCTCTAATCGCGGCTATCCCAACCGGCGTGTTCGCAGAAGCGTAGACGGCCATCCGTGATGCGGCTAGAATTTCACCTTGGGAGCGTCCTTCGCGCTCGCCTCCGCCGTGAAGTAGGCGTTTTCGCGCTGGAAGCCGAACATCGACGCGGCGATGTTTTTCGGAAACAGCTCGATGTCGGTGTTGTACTTCTGCACCGCCTCATTGTAGCGGCGCCGCTCGACCGCGATGCGATTTTCGGTGCCCGCGAGCTCGTCCTGCAAGCGCAGGAAATTCTCGTCGGATTTAAGCTGCGGATAGTTCTCCACGATGACGAACAGCCGTCCCAACGCGCCTTCCAACTGATTGTTGGCGGCGATCCGGTCAGCCGGCGTCTTGGCGCCCATCATGGCCGCGCGTGCGTCCGTAACGGCGGTCATGACCGCCAGTTCCTGTTTGGCGAATCCCTTGACCGTCTCCACCAGGTTCGGAATGAGGTCCAACCGGCGTTGCAGATCGACGTCGACTTGCTGCCACTGCGCCTTATACGCTTCCCGCTCCGTCACCAGATCATTGCGGGAGCCCAACAGGCTGCCGCCTAGAATGAGCACCACTAAAACGATCACACCCAAAGCAATCAGTACGCCCTTCATAGTCTCCTCACTCCCGCTGGCCGTCTAAGCCGTCGACAAACGTAATCAGTCTACAAATACATACGAGATATTGCGCAAACAGTTCGCCGGGATCAATGGCCTCGGCGCTCTTATCTTCACGGATATCCAATAGAATCTCAAACGGCGTCATATCGGCATGCAGGACTTCCGCCAGCTGCCGGACGACGGCCCGCCGCTCGGATTTGGGCTTCTTCCCGTCCAGTTCCAGGGCATGGCGTCCCAGCACGCAAAAGGTGTTCACCGAATCCACGCACAGCACCAGCAATTTGTCCGATTGAGATAGCAGCGAAGCCCCTTGCTGCCGCAGCCGTAAAAGTTTGGAGCGAAGTTCGTGCTCCACCTGCGTGCGGTAGTTGCGCATATCGACATGCAAGTCGGCGATCACGTCCAGCCCGTACAGCACGCGGCGCCGTTCCTTCATATCGTGGAATTCGATGGGGAAGCAGTCGGCCGAGTTGTGGACTTCATCCTCGCTCATCAGCAGCGGCCAGGGATGGCCCTTCTGCCGCCACCAGTTGAGGACGGGCTCGCCTTCCACCAGTTCCTGAGGCATCACCTGCTTCAGCACGCACAAGACGTTCAAGTCGGAAAACCGGTCGGCATGAACTGGCGAGGCAGCCGATCCGTACAAAATCACCGACACCAGCCGGTCGCTGAAGGCGTGCTCCAGTTTTGAAACCAATTCTTTCAAGAGTTCCATGTTGTCACCAGCGACGTGATCATTACCATCCACCGGACGCACCTCCTCCGCCTGAGCCGCCCCCGCCGAAGCCGCCGAATCCACCGCCTCCGCCGCCCCCACCGAATCCGCCGCCGCCCCAGCCGCCTCCCCCGCCCCAGCCTCCCCGGCGCCCTCCACCCATCATGTTGCCGAGAAGCATGCCGGTGAGGAAACCGCCCATGCCGCTACCGCCTCCACGTGCGCCTGGGCCGCCTCGTCCGCTGAGGGCGCGAAAGATAAACATCATGATGACGAAGAAGATTATGATCCCGACAATTCCTCCGCCGCCGCCATCCGAATCCCTGGAGCCAGTTTGAGCGGGTGGCTGGCCCTGAATGGTGACGCCCTTGGCTTCCGCGATACGCTGGCCGAACTGCTGCGCGGCGGCCAACAAAGCTCCGCCATAATTCCCCGACCGCAAGATTGGGCGGATTCCGCGCAGAACGCCTCCTGCGTATCCATCCGTAATGACGGGTTCCAGTCCGTACCCAACCTCGACGCGATTCTTGTGGTCCTTGATCGCCAGCAGGATCAACAGCCCATCGTCAGTCCCTTTTTTTCCGATGCCCCACTCCTTGAACAGGCGGACGGCAACATCCTCGACCGGCTCATCCTCGAGCGAATCCACGGTAACGATGGCAAGTTGTGCGCCGGTGGCACGCTCCACATTGCCGCAATAGGCTTCGATCTGCGCCGCGGAACCCGCATCGATCACGTGAGCGAAATCGTTCACGTAACCCGTGGGCTTGAGTTTGGAGGTGTCGAGTGCTGAGGCGACAGCGCAAAAGAAAATCGCTAGCGCCGCCGCTTTATAAAACCGCTCCGCCACCCCGCGGAAAGGCTGCATAGAAGATGACGTTAGCGTGTAAGGTCCTCGCGGCGCAACTTGAACCCTTCAAGCCGACCGAGCATAGCCACCGCCATCTGTTTGGGATCGAAGAACTGCCGGGCCAGAGCCTGAACTTCGGCAGCGGTCACCCGCTCGATACGCTCCAGCATTTCGTCCAGTGAAAAGAACCGCTTGAAGTACAACTCCTGCCGCGCGAGGTTTCCCATGCGGCTGCTGGTGCTTTCCATGCCCAGCACGGTAGAACCCTTCAAATGATCCTTGGCGCGGCGCAACTCTTCATCACTTACGAGTTTTTCCGACACTTCGTTCAATTCGTGAACGATGGACTTAATCACCCTGCGGGCGGACCGGATGGACGTACCGGCGTAGACTAGCATGCAGCCCGCGTCGTGATACATAGAAAGCTCGGAGAAGATCGCGTACGCCAGTCCCTGTTTTTCACGGATATTCTGGAACAGCCGTGAGCTCATTCCGCCGCCCAGAATCGCATTGAGAATGTAGCAGGCGAAGCGCTGTTCATGCGGCATCGGAATAGAAGGAACGCCCACATAGAGGTGAACCTGTTCGAGCGATTCCTTGTTGAGGAAAACCAGAGGCGCGTGCGGGTGAGGCTTGGCTCGCTTGGAGCGGAATGGGCGAGGCTTTAAATCACCCAAGTGATCGCCCACCAGCCGGACCATGTCCTTGTGGCTCAGATTCCCGGCCGCCGTCACCAGGATGTTCGAGGGCGAGTAAAAATGCCGGTAATACTTGTCGATCATGTCGCGATCGAAGCTGCGGATAGTCTGCTTGGTGCCGAGAATCGAGCGTCCCAGCGCATGGCCTTTCCAGAAGCGGCTGGAGAACAGTTCGTGGATCTGGTACTCGGGATTATCCACTTCCATTTTCAGCTCTTCGAGGATGACGCTCTTTTCCTTCTCGATGTCGCTAGGCGCAAAGAGAGGATTGCGGACCAGATCGGCCACCACGTCGAAGGCTTCCGGCACGTGTTCGTCCAGGACTTTGACGTTGTAGCTGACTAGTTCTTTGGACGTGAACGCATCCAGGCCGCCGCCGATTGAATCCACCGATCGGGCAATCTGCTCGGCCGTACGGTGCTTGGTGCCCTTGAACACCATGTGCTCCACGAAGTGAGAAAGGCCGGTTTGGTGCAGTTCTTCCTCGCGGGAGCCCGTGCCTATCCATAGACCCACGGAGACGCTACGCACGTGCGGCATGCGCTCCGTGACCACGCGTACACCGTTGGGCAGAACCTGGCGTTCGATTTCCCTGGGTTTGCTCTTGTGAAGGGACTTAGAGGTGCTTCGATGTGACGTGCGAGTCATCTCGTCCATCTTACCAACGCGGGATTCCGAACTCTGAATGATATCCTGGGCGTGTGAACCAAGGTTTGGCGCAAAGCATTGTAGGAATGGAAGTTGCCGATATCGCGGCGGCCCTGGGTCCGGAGCATCCCCGATTTCGCGCAGTTCAAATCTATCAAGCCGTTTACCGCCAGCGGGTTACAGACCTGCACCGCGTTTCGACGTTACCCAAGGCTCTGCGCGACGAATTTCCAGTAGGTATTCCCGAGGTCGAACGTCAGTTCGATTCTAGCGACGGCACACGCCGCTATTTACTAAAGCTGGCGGACGGAAAAACGGTCGAAACGGTCTGGATGCCGGAAGGCGAACGCTCGACGGTCTGTATCTCCACGCAAGTCGGGTGCCCCGTGGACTGCAAATTCTGCCTTACGGCGCTGCTGGGGCTGGAACGAAACCTGACCGCAGGCGAGATCGTCGGGCAGGTCCTGCGGGCGGCGGCCGACCGCGGGCTCGAAGCGAACGTCGATCGCCTGAATATCGTGATGATGGGGCAAGGCGAGCCGCTGCTAAATCTGAACAACGTGATCAAGGCTACGCGGCTGCTGACCGATCCCGAAGGCATGGCGATCTCGCCGCGCAGAATTACACTGTCGACGTCGGGGATCATCCCGAAGATCCGGGAACTGGCACGCGAGGAAGTGCGCCCGAAACTCGCGATTTCGCTCAACGCGTCGACCGAGGAACAGCGCCAGGCGCTGATGCCGATCACGCGCAAATATCACTTGTGCGAGTTGATCGACGTTTGTCGTGGGTATCCTTTGCGGCCCTGGGAGAAGCTTACGTTCGAATACGTGATGCTCAAAGGCGTCAACGACAGCGATGCGGATGCCCGCCGCGTGGTGAAGCTACTGGCGAATCTGAATGCCAAGGTAAATCTGATCGCACTGAATCCTGGACCCGGGATTGAGTTTGAGACTCCCGATCCGCAGCGCGTAGCCGCTTTTCAAAACATTGTTCGCCGGACTCTTCCCTGTTTCCTCCGGAAGCCCCGGGGTCTGGATGTGTACGCCGCCTGCGGGCAGCTCAAGCGAATGGAACTGGTCGAGATCCAGTAGAACCGGTCACGCCATTCCGCGCGCAAGCATCTCGGCGAATTGCCGCCAATTTTTTTTCAGGGCGTGAGTCTTGTTGCCGCTGGGCCACCACTGCACGCTGCCGCGTCCCATGAGCAGCCGACCCAGCAACTCTTCGCCGCTTCGAACCTCAATGTCCAGAGTGTTGTTGCTTTTGAGCTTCGTCAGGTCGACCGAGTACGGAAGAAACGCCGTCACCTTGGTTACGTGAACCTTGCGCTTTCGGGGCATGCGCTGGGGGCCTAGCGCTGCTTGCCTTTCGGCGCACCGGGTATCGGCAACTCAACCTTCTTGGCGTTGCCCAGGGAAAAATCGGCGTCCGTGAAGCTTACCCGTGTGATGGACTTCAGTTCCCCGCGCCTGGTTGCCTGGCCGTTCTCAAAGTCCACTTTCTGGATCGGAAATCCTTCATAGCCGGACTCGAATCCATAGCCCTTTGGAACACTGGCACGCATCGGAGAGTTGGCTAGCGCGCTCAAAAGATCGCTGGAGAACTGCCTCATTTTTTCGAAAATCTGCAAATCGCCAGGGGTGAGCTTTAGTTGCGCGGGAAGCGCGGCGCATACTTCCGATTCCTTTTGCCCGCTTAGATCGCCCTCATATTTGGTGCAACTGAATCCATTGACGCTGCCGCTGCCTTTCGCTGTGTACACAGTCTTGGGAGCCGGGGCGGCCGCCTGGGGCATCTTACCCTTCATCATCTTCTCCATCATGGCGCGCTGTTCGGGCGTCATGTTTTTCATGGCCGCCTCCATCTGCGCCGACATCCCCGCCATCTGCTGCCCCAACTGCTTCATAGTCTCCTCGTCGATCTCCTGATACGTATTGCGGGCTTTGTCGAGCATGACAAGCCGATTCCTTCCGCCGTCGGTCAGGAACAGGACCGATTTCCCATCGTCGGATTCGACGCGAATCCGGTTCGTGTCCAGCAGAATCTGGTCCGTTGTGACCTTCTTAGTGGCCAGGTCGGTATTTTCTGACTGAATCCGCACTCCGGCAAACAAGGGCGCCACACCAAGCGCGGCGATGGCAACAAAGGCAACGTGTTTCATGGGTTATCCTCCTCCAGGCTTTATTCTGACCTACTTCCAATCGGCGGTAAAGACGTTAAATTCATAGTCGCCCTTACCCTGATAGCTCGAAACAAAGACGATCTTTTTGCCATCCGGCGAGAATTCCGGGAACGACGTAAACCCGCCGTACGACGTGATTTGCTCCAGGCCAGTACCATCCGCGTTCACCGTGTAGAGCTCAAAATCCCGGCTATCGCATTTTTGTTTATTGGACGAGAACAGGATCTTCTTTCCATCCGGCGTGAAGGTCGGCGCGAAGCTGGCGCAGCCATAATTGGTGATCTGCTTGGCATTCGATCCGTCGCTATTAGCGACCCACAGCTCCATCTTCATGGGGGTCGTCAGGTTATCTTTTAGGAGATCGCGGTACGTCTTGGTTTTGTCCGGAGTATCCGGGTGGAAGGCCCGCCAGACGATCTTCGAACCGTCCCTCGAGAAGACCGCCCCGCCGTCATAACCCTCGGTCTTGGTGATCTGCTTCTTGCCGGAACCGTCCAGGTTCATGGTCCACAGATCCAGGTCGCCCGATGCCATGGAGGTGTAAATAATCTTGTTCGTCTTCCAGTTGATAGTTGCCTCGGCGTCGTATCCGGCCGTATCGGTGAGCTTCTTTTCGATCTTGCCTTTGTCGTCCGCCAGATAGATATCGAAGCCGGGGTACACCGCCCACACGTAACCCTTACTGCGATCCGGACGAGCCGGGCACGACGGTCCCGCCTGGTGCGTCGAGGCGTATACGATGTGCTTTCCGTCCGCGAGGAAATAGCCGCAAGTGGTGACGCCCTTGCCGGTCGAAACCATATGCATGTCCGACCCGTCGGCGTTCATGATGTACTGCTGATCGCACTCGCTGGTGTCGCGCGTGGATTGAAAGATAAGCCGTTTACCGTCGGGGGACCAATAGGCCTCGGCGTTCTGCCCGCCGTGCGTGATCTGCTTGAGGTTCGAGAAGTGCTTGGCGGCTTGCCCAAAGCACAGCAGCGGAATCAGAATCAATATCGACCGCAGAAGATATCTCATAAACCCTCATTGTAGTTGTGGCAGAGGCCGCAATGCCTTAGATCCCAGCCACGCCTCGCGGAACGCTGCGATCTCAGGCGTCACTTGCCGTCCCGCCTTCTCGAACGAAACGATTTCGACGTCCGGGGACTGCGCCCAGACGATATCCACCTGCTTCCTTCCCGTGCGCGCCTCGACAGTCAATGTGCCGCGATCACCGGGCCGGTGCGATGCGACCAGATCGTTGAAGTCCTGCCGAGTCTTGAGGATCTTGCCGTCGGCTTCGACAATACGGTCGCCGCGATCGATACCGGCAATATAGAGCGGCGACCCGCGCAACGTCGAACCGTTAATGTCGATACCCCGTTCAGAAAAGCTCATCGGCGGCGTTCCGATCCAGGCTTTACCGGCGGCCCCGGATTGCAGCACGAACCCCGCGCGCGCCAATAGAGTCGCATATTCCATTGGCTCCAAGCCATCGATGTGGCGCTGAAATATCTCTTTCGCGAATTCGCTGTTGCCGGTGGTGTCGGCCAATGCCTGCTCGAGATCCTGTTCGACATACGGTTGTTGAACATCGGGATGCCTGCGCCACATCGCGCGCATCCAATCGTCCAGTGACTTGCCCGGGAATCGCGACCGGATCGCCAGGTCGATTCCGAGAGCGATCGCGCGGCCATAGGTGTAATACGAAATATAGATGTTGGCCTGATTCTGCGGATCGACCGACGCGGCACCATCGGCGAACGCAGCCCGCCGGCTCATATCGACGGCGCTGAACACCTCGCGTCCCGGCGCGGTGAGCACGGTATTGACGGCGTTGCCCACCACGGCGAGGAACTCGTCGCGCGCCATGAGGCCCGCACGCGTCAGAGCCAGGGGACCGTAGTAATCCGTGAACCCCTCGGCAAACCACAACTCGCCGGATATATTGGCGCGCTCGAAATCGAACGGCTCAAGCGAGCGCGGCCGGATCCGTTTGACGTTCCAGGAATGAAAGAACTCGTGCGCGACCGATTCGATCAGCTGTGGCGCGGACTGCCGCGTCAGTGCCTGCGCGCTGGTGATCACCGTCGAGTTGCGATGTTCCATGCCGTCGCCAGAAACGTAGGGCAGATAATCCACTAAAAACGTGTAGGAGCCGGTATCGTACTTGGGAAACGCGCCGAAGACGCCTTCTTCTTCGATAACCACCGCTTCACACATGCGCTGAAAACGGTCCACCATATCATCCGACGCCTGCGAATGCAGCGCCAGACGGAATCGCGCGCCGTCCGCGTTCCACTCCCGCAGTATGTGAGGACCGATCTCGATCGGAGCATCCATTAGAGCGCCCAGGCTGGGCGCCGTCCAGGTCGCGCCCTCGCCCTGCGCTAACTGCGTCGCGACCGTCCAGCCTGACGCGGCCGGGATCTCGATTTTAACGGAGACAGGACTCCGCTCGAAGCCTCGCGCCCATACGAATGTCGCCGGAGGATTCAGATGGGCGTGCGAAGGATCGATGGCATCGTAGGTCCCGTCGGCACGATCCCCAAACAAGGTGTACTCGATCACCACGGTTCCGCGTGAAGTTTCGACGTTCCACTGATAGGGAGTCGGGCGAGTAACCTTCAGGTGCTTACCAGCGTCGTCCGTCGCACGCACATTGTAAATATTTTTCGCAAACTCGTGCAGCGCGTAGCGTCCGGGCGATGACCGGCTCATCACTACTTCGAGCACGCGGCCGCGCACACCGGTAAACGTCGCACGTACTTCAGCTTCGTGGTGGACGGCATTGGGGAATCGCAGCTCATAGCGCACTGAATCCTGCGCCATGAGAGGCGACAGCAACAGCGCGAATGCAAGGACCCTCGTCATCTAGGGAGTGTTTCCGCTATGCGATTGCGGTTTGGATAAATACGAATAAAACCCGAGGTCTTCGCCGGTGACCATTTTCGCGATGAAAATAATCTGCGACGTGTGCCCGGAGAAATGCTCGACCACATGAAAGATCGCTTCGAGCACCGTTACGTCGTGCCCCTGGATCGTGGTGCGTTCCGCCAGCCGTTCCGGCGGCAGCGACCGGATGATAACAAGTGCTTCATCCACTGTTCCTCGCAACAACGTTCCCAGCGCTTGAGGTCCCATGCCGCCGCGCGCCGCGAATTCTTCGTCGCGATGACGCGTATTCGGCTGTCCGCGGACCCCGCTCAGGATCCACTGGCGCACGTTGCCGTTCAGGTGCAGCACCAGGTTCCCGACAGCATTCTGGTTTTCACCGCCCCGCATCCAGGTCTGGTCCGCTGTTAGCTTGCCGAGGCAAGTCTCGACGCGGCCGCAGAGCTGGGTGAGCTTCTCAGCGGCGTAATTCAAGAAGTCGGTCTCGATGGTCATGATTTAGTCAGGACCATTCTCGCAAAGCGTAACGCAGCCGAGGTCGAGTCTCCAGAGTATCCGTCCAGCTCCTTTTTCGCCCCGCGTTGAAACCAGGCAAAATGTCAGAAGCATCCAAGACAATCTGAGGATTGCCGGCCAGCGCGGTCATGTGGTGCAAACCGAGCAGCATCTTAGGTCTAAGTTTGACAGAAAGCCCAGGTACTGAAGACAGCGTAGTGCGCTAACTTTGTGTCTCTGGAATCGTCGTACGTATTGATCGGCAGGATGCTTGCTGTTAACGTGACTGCATGAGCCACGAAGCGGCATTCACAAGACTGACAGACCTACTGCGGCTGGCCCTTGGTGCGCCCAACCTGGAGGATTCCCGTCAGCTAGTGGAAAACGCTCTAGTGCGCGCGGAAAGGCTTGCCAAAGCTGTAACGACGGCAGCGGTCAAGCGCGGGCGCAAAGGAGGATTGGCGACTGCCCAACGTGGTCCTGAATACTTCAAGCAGGTCGCGCCTAAGCGTAAGACTGTAGCTGGCGGACGCCCCAAGAAGTCCTAATACTTATGCACTACGCGTTGGATTGGAAGATTTGGCAGGTTCGAGGAGATAAGGGACTGGCCGCCGCGCCGCATCTTTAGCCCTTAGCGCCGATTTCGTCCTTGCCTCCATTTGCGCCGCCCAACGCAAATAGCGCAGCAGCTCTCCTCGATGGTTCCAGAGAAACGCGCGGAACTCAGCCGGCGTGATTCGATCGGCGTGCAAACCCCAATAGGTTTCGATCCGCCAGCGTAGATACGGGCTGCGCCACGGACGCAGGCGGTTCCCTTTAGCCGACCTCCACAAAAAGCCGATCACGATTGGATGAAGGTCATGGCTTATTCAGCAAGCTGGAGGATTTGGGTGCAACCGGCGTAGCATAGTACCCGTTCTTTGCTCGCACTGTGGCTCCCTTATATTGCGGGCTGAGCTCGACCTTTATTTTGCGGAACGAACCGTCCAGATTTTCATTGAGAGGCGAATACACGATGGTGTATTGATTGCGAATCTCGTGCGCGATCTCCGGCGTGACCTTTTCCACTTCCGCCAGATCCTTGGGATAGTACGCCGCGCCGGCGGAAGTCTCGGCCAGCGAATTCAGAGCGCGCTTGGCGGCACGGGATTCGCGAGGTTCTTCTTCTGCGAGCAGACCAATCGAATACACCAGCACGCCGCTGTCCCGGACCTTGCGCAGAAGCTGCTCGAGAGTAGTCTCGCCGCTGGCGTTGTCATTCCCGTCGGTGACCACGACGAGCACTTTCTTGTCCAGCTTGGCGTCCGTCTTCATATAATCAAGCGCGCCGCTGATGGCGTTCCGCATGGCCGTGCCGCCGTGGGCGTCGATGCGGGTGAGCGCCTCTTCGAGCTTCTTCGAGTCATGCGTAAACGCCTGGTCGAGATAAGGATCGTCATTGAAGTTCACGATGAAGACTTCATCTTCCGGATTGGACGCCTTCACCAGGGCCAGAGCCGCCGCCGCCACCCGCGCGCGCTTGTCGTTCATACTCCCGCTGTTGTCCACCAGGATGCCCATCGACACCGGCACATCTTCGCGGCGGAAAATCTTGATCGGCTGCTCGACATTATCCTCGAAGACTTTGAACGCCGACTTCGGGATGTTGGTGATC
>JAICXC010000187.1 GCA_025980665.1 Bryobacteraceae bacterium | reverse complement strand
GGCTGAGCTTGCGAAGGTGCTCGCGCACATCCTCATACCAATTAACTCTGAGCGTACGTCGAGTCGCAGAAGGCGTGCACGCGGGCCTATGGGAACAGTCTCGGCATTGCGATGGCTTTGCGCTGTACGCAAAGCCCTGTGAGCCTCGACTCAACCCAATGTAGTGAAGCAAATGGCCTGCTGGACAGCGATAGGCGTTCTCTTCCGGGATGTGAGTAAACTCATGCTGCGTGTAGAAGCCCTTTGTTTGTTGCTTTCGGCCAAAACGGGTATGTAAACGGCGTCATCTGCCGATTCGAAAGCCAGGACAGGAACTCACCCGTGCGATAGCTCTTGTCGGCAGTGACGCTGACCGGTTGCAGTCCGAAGCGCTCTTTTGCTCTTTCAACATCTGGCGGGCAGCAACGATTTCTTGGCTGAGGCGTGCTGGGGTTGCCATGACGCCGGCAATGATGCAGCTTCGATTGTCGATCAGATAGTTATCGTAGTAAGCAAACTCGGAAGCTCCTCGCTTGCTCGACAAGGCTGCTTCCGGGTCCGTTGGCGAGATCTTCATGGGTGGCGAGTTCCGATACGTGCGGAGCAGTTCGGGTTTACCTTCCGCTTCGGATGCAGATGGATCAGGAGTCTGTGCCGGCTCCTCGATCACGTCTTCGCGCTGATCGTCCGATCCGGACTGGCATCGGCGCGAATCTGCGTACTGTCCACGGAGAGATCGATGCCCTTCAAGAGCCCAACATTCAAACACTGCTGGACGATTCGCTCGAAGAGTTCCAGAAAGAGCGGCGATTCTTGAAAGCGGCCGTGCCGATTCCTGGAAAACGTGGAGTGGTGCGGAATCTCTTGATCGAAGCCCGCCCGGTAAAGCAGCGATAAGCCAGGTGCATCCCAACGTCCTCGACCAGGCGTCGCTCGCTCGTGATGCCATACAAGTAGCCAATCAGCAGAATGCGTAGAAGGACTTCTGGATCGATCGAAGGACGACCGGTGTGGCTATAGCTTGTTTCAAGCTTTCGCGCACGAAAGCGAAGTCGATGTGCTGATTGATCAGCCGTAAAAGGTGATCTTCGGGAATGTGATCTTCAAGCCGGAAGTAGTAGTTTTTGCGGATCTTCCCGACGACGCGCACAGAGCATTGTACGTCACCGCAAACATTTCATTTCTGGATTGTTTTGTGATCGTTCCCTGTAGCTTTTTTATAAACCACTTGCTCGAAGGGAGCGAACGCTACTTTAGCGCGAACCTACTTTAGCAAGTACACGACCGTCGTCTCGGTGTCAGCCGGATCCAAGTCAGGAAAGCCGGCGAACTGTTGCGATTCGCGCGGATTCCTGGTGCGAAGAGGATTTCGCGTCAGTAATCGATGCCGAACACCCTGGCCGTCCTTCTGAGGTGGTTAATGGCAACCGAATCAGATGGTAAACCGGATTCGAAGCGTTTGCGGCGATTTGGGCTATTCCAGGCGTAGGGCCTCCGTCGGGCTCACGTTCGAGGCGCGCCAAGCGGGTATGAAAGCGGCGACAAGGGCTCCGGCGGCGAGAACCAGGGCGGCGGCGGCAATGGTCGCGGGATCCGTCGCAGTGACGCCGAATAACTGGGATTGGACGAACTTACCGAGGGCTGCGACACACGGGAGCGCGATGGCCGTTCCGACGGCGATCATGATGACTGCGTCGCCCAGGACGAGGCGGATGACGGAAGCGCCGGTGGCACCAAGCGCGAGGCGGATGCCGATTTCGCGGGTGCGGCGGGTGACCACGAAGGACATCACTCCGTAGAGACCGATCAACGAGAGCAGCAACGCCAGCGCGCCGAAGCTGCCCGAGAGGGCGGCCAGAAGGCGCTCGGTAGTGAGGGAGCGCTTGACCTGGTCGTTCAGAGTGCGGAACCAGAGGATGGGCAACCGGGGCGCGGCCTGACGGACGATGCGGCGGATGGACGGAATCGCCTGCTCCGGGGCGCCGCGAACCTTGATGTAGAAGGTCGCTCCGGCGTCTTCGCCTTCGAACATCGGGAACAAAACCTGTTCGGAATCGTCGCGGAGCCCACGGTAATTAAAGCTGGCGCAGACGCCGACGATTACTATATCGGGTTTGACGTTGGGACCGGAGCCCACGCCGATGGGGATGCCGAGGGGATCGCGGCCGGCCAGATGGCGCTTGACGAAAGCCTCATTGACGATGGCGGAGCGGTGGCCGGCTTCGCCGGGCGGGCGAGAATCGTGGGCGTCGAAATCCCGGCCGGCGAGGATACGAATGCCAAGGGTCGAGAAGAAACCGGGAGTAACGGCGTTGAGGTTGACATTCCCAGTTACGATGCGGCGACCGGTCTGGATCGTCATGGCATTGTTCCAGCTTCCGCCGGTCAGGAACGCCCAGCGGGCAGCGGCGGAGTTGCGGGTGGTGGGTAAGGCGCGAACCTCCTCATGAACGCGGCGGACGAGCCGGGCGGCGTCCGCGCGCGTATAGCCACTCTGCACGGGTGCGATGGCGAAGGAGAGCATGCCGGAGGTCTCGAAGCCGGGGCCTTTGGCGAGCAGACCGGCGAGCGTCCGGACAAACAGCGCGGCGGCGATCACGAGGATGAGGGAGAAGGCCACCTGTAGAGTGACAATGCATTTGCGCAGGCGGACACCGCCGAACCCAGTCCCGGCGCGCTCCCGGAGCGAGCTGACCATGCTGTCGCCTCCGGCGTGGAGGGCGGGAGTAACGCCACTCAAGAGGCCAGCGGCTACGCTAGCGAAGAAGGCGAAGGTGAGCAGGCGAAGGCTGAGTGTGCCGCGCAGGGCGTTGGCGGCGAGTTCGTGCGGTAGGAATGCGATGAGCCCGCGGATTGCAAGCGGAGCCACGGCAGCGCCAAGGACACCACCTGCCACCGCAAGGAGCAGGCTATCGGCGAGGAGTTGACGGCCGATACGGCCTCGGGAAGCGCCGAGAGCGAGGCGGGTGCCAATCTCGCGGCCCCGTGCCGAGCCGCGGGCGAGGAAGAGGCCGGCGACATTCAGACAGGCAAGACCGAGCAGAACGCCCGTGGCGGCGAACAGGAGCCACAGCGGCTGGGAGAGGCTGCGGCGCAGCGGCGAATGGCCCTGGGGCGCGGAGGTGATTTCGAGAGTGGATGCAAGATAGTCGCGGCGGCGGTCGGCCGAAATAATCGGAAAGCCGGGACGAACCATGTTGTCCTGGAGCCATGCCTTGAACCACGGCTGCAGACCGGCCTGCGCCTGCGCGGGTGTAAGGTCCGGACGGAGGCGAGCAAGGACCTGCATCCAAAAGGTGGGGCGGTGAAGCAGGTCTTCGGCACCGGGGATCGCCTCCGCGTACATGGACGCTGGAATCCAGAATGCCGGCACCGCACCGACATCGACGCCGTGGAAAGCCGCGGCGGCGACACCGACAATCGTCATGGGGTGCTGGTTGATGAGGAGCTTGCGGCCGATGATGTCCGCTGCCCCGCCAAACTCGGCCCGCCAGAAATCGTTCGAGAGGACGACGACCGGACCGGCTCCGGGAGCAGCGTCGTCAGACTCTTCGATGACGCGGCCCAGAGCGGGCCCAATGCCAAGAACCGAGAAATAGCTGCCGGAGACGATTTCTGCAGCAACAGGTTTCGGATTGCCGCCTGTCGCGAGATTCACATCGATTTCCGCGCGGCAGAGAACGCCGTCGAAAAACCGAGTCTGGTGCTGGAGGTCGCGGCAGAACGGGTAGGACATAAGGTTCCAGGAGCCAAACCCGCCGCCGACTTGATCGCCGTTCCAATCGACAAGGACGAGGCGGGCGGGCTCGTGGATGGGCAGAGCGTGCAGGATCACCTGATCGACCAGCGAGTAGATGGCGGTGGTAGCGCCGATTCCGAGGGCCAGCGAGAGCAGCGTCGCCGCGGTGAAGCCGGGGCTGTGGAGGAATGATCGGGCGGAGAAGCGGAGATCGTAGATGAAATCGCGGAACCAGCGAGTGAGCCAGACATCTCGGACTTCCTCGCGCACCTGGGTGAGGCTAAGCTCGGCGGCGACGCGGCGGCGGCCTTCGGGTTCGGGAATGCCGGCGGCAATGAGGTCAGCGACCCGACGATGGAAATGATATTGGAGCTCACGGTCTAGGCCACGCTCCAAGGACCCACGGCGGAACCAGTTGAAGAGCCGGATCATCGGCTGCCCTCTTCGAAGATCAGGTTGACGGCATCGGAGAGACGCGCCCAGCTATCCTTCTCGACGGCAAGCTGGCGGCGCCCGGCGGGCGTGAGGGAATAGAACTTGGCCTCCCGGCCAGTCTCCGACTGCTTCCACTCCGCGCGCAGCCAGCCTTTTTGCTGCAGGCGGTGGAGGGCAGGATAGAGCGAGCCCTCGTTGACCCGGACCACCGAGCGCGAGATTTGCTCCAACCGTCCCGCGATCCCGTACCCATGGGCGGGTTCGAGTGATAGGATCTGGAGAATCAGCATGTCAAGCGTGCCTTGCGGGATGGGAAAACGCGAAGAGGGCATCGATACCTCAAGCTTCTATGGTCGAGCTTACATCCTAGATAGGTCGGACGTCAAGGTATGAGAGCAGACGATCTGCGAAACAGACGTTCTGTCGTCGCTCTAGGCCCTCTATCGCTCTTTGGTCGGATCAGGGGCGACTCGGAAGTTGGCCACCCAACGACTCCAAATGGACAGAGTTTTTCAACAGCATCCTTCGTTTGTGCAACGGTGATCCTGGACCCTGGACCGGAATCCGCTCCGCTTTCAAATTCCGGGAATCAACAGGTGAAATTCGGCCAGAATTCACCTTCGGTCTCAAGTTAGCGCATACGGATGTAGCCCGTATGCCCTTTAATCCGGTTGCTCCAAAGAGCGCGCCTTGGCTATTCGCGGCCTTCACTTTTTCAGGCGGAAATCAAATGGATAAGGGGATGCCTCTATGACCTTAAACTTTTTTGCATCAGGATGAGTTGGATTGAGCAGAAAGTTCGCCGTTTCCGGCACGATCTCGCTCGGGACCCGAAGCAAGGGAGTCTCCTTCTTCTGAAGCCATGCCGTCCCCAAATCGCGCGTGAACTCCAGCCGCGATTGCCACTCCGCCGGCAGCTCGTCGAGTCGAATGGCTTGAATCCGTACCTCTGGCGCCCCGATCTTCAGCACAGTAAAGTCCGGCGGAATATCATTGGCGCTCGTATGAACGCACACTTCAAGCAGTGCGCCCGCCGGGCTCTTTGTCAAATATACAACCGGCTGGCCGGCATGATGCCACCGGCCGGGTGACCGCAATCCCCCTGTTCCACTGAGGTCTCGATGCCGGCTGATCCTCCATAGGATCATTCAAACGAACATGCCTTCGTCAATTTGAATCAGCAGTTCTTCCACAATCCGGCTCCCCATATCGGTCTTGAGAAGCGATAGTGGCGAACGGCCCCCAAGCCTCGGATGGGGTTTGCGCAACCACTCCAAAGCCCGCGCCCGAGTGCCGTAGACGGATTCCGCTAGCGAAACCGCCCGGATCACTCGCAACACTCGGTCCGACTCTTCAATTCTCAGCATTATGCCACATAAAACCAGGCAAAACGTCGATCTAAGGCAGTAAGGTTCGTCGTTGGGTCGTTCCTGTAAGCGCTTCCAGTATCATGCTTCAAGGTCCTATGTCCAAATCAAAGCTCGCCTTATCGCGCCGTGAATTCTCCGCGCTCCTCGCCAG
>JAICXC010000161.1 GCA_025980665.1 Bryobacteraceae bacterium | reverse complement strand
CGGCTGGCGGCTCGACTAGCCGAACACTTTCCGGCTGGCGTCGATCTTCAGATACAACACTGCGGCGATTATGCAGAGTCCAGCAGTCATCAGGAAGGGCACGTTCCAGCCGTAGCGGGCAGCGGTATAGGTAACCACCGTCGCCGCGACCGCTCCGCCAATATTACCGAGCATGTTCATGACGGCGGAGACTGAACCGGCATAATCGCCGCCGATATCCAGGGTGACGGCCCAGGAAATCCCGACAGTCCACTCCAATCCGAAAAACGCCACGCAGTAACATGCGACGGAAATTTTGGGATCGTGTGCAAGTACCGCCGGAACCGTGGCTGCGGCTGATAGGAGAAATCCCGCGATCGCCACCCAGCGCCGCGCGCGGTTGACGTTGCCGGTCCGGCGCAGCACCATGTCGGAGAACCACCCGCCCGCCAGATCGCCGATCACGCCAGCCATCAAGGGAAGGCTGGCATAGATTCCCATCTGCGCGAGCGTCATACCTCTGGACTGTCGCAGGTAGGTCGGAAACCAGTCCTGATACACGTTCAGATTGTAGTTATAGAAAAAGTACATCACCGACAAGACCCACAGGTTCCCATGAGAAAGAATCTGGCGCCATGGAACTTTGCCCGTACTCTTACGCTTGATGCCGCCGGCGATCAACTCACGCTCGGCCTCGTTCGTGCCGGAGTGCTCCTCGGGTGTGTCGCGATAGTAGTAGAACCAAACGGCCGACCACACCACACCCAAAACACCGAACGCATAAAATGCTGCACGCCATCCAAAGAACGGTACGATCGCGAGAGCCACGATGGGAGGCGTGATGGCCCCGCCCAAACGCGATCCAGCATGGGTAATCCCCTGCGCGAAGCCACGTTCGGTCGGCCGCATCCAGCGCGATAGTGAGCGCGTGGCGATGGGAAACGCGCCAGCTTCGCCTAAGCCGAAGAAAACCTGGATCACGATCATCGAAGCGGCGCTCCAGGCCAGTGCAGTGAGCGCGGTGAATACACTCCACCAGCTCACGACCATCGTGAGCGCGCGACGAGCGCCGATCGTGTCTCCCAGCCAACCGCCGGGGACCTGGAATAAGGCGTAGGCTATGCGAAAGGCGAACGTCACCCAGCCCATGGCGATGAGCGAAATCCCGAGCTCCGCCATGATCGCAGGCCGGGTGGTCGCCAGGACCTGGCGGTCCATGTAGGTGATCATGTACGCGGCGACGGTCAGCCCCAGCACGATGTGGCGTACGTGCGTGGGACGCGCGCTTGAGGATGCCTGCACGGGTTGAACCATTCTATTTCAGTTCACAAGTTCAATTCACGGGTTCATCAGTCCGCGAATCAACACCGCGGGATGCAGGGCGGTGGCGCCACTGAGATCGGCGACCTGGTGGCGGCAGGACGTACCCGGGGCCGCAAGCACGTCGCCCGGCTGCATTGTCTTCACCGCCGGAAGAAGCTTGCGATTGGCGATCGCGACCGAAACATCGTAATGCTCGCGCGTGTAACCGAAGGAGCCGGCCATGCCGCAACAGCCTGCGTCCAGATCCACAACGGTCGCACCAGGGATCTGCGCTAGCAAAGACTTCGATGCATCCAGCAGTCCCATCGATTTCTGATGGCAGTGCCCGTGGAGCAGCACCCGCTGCGGCCCGGCCCGCAACTTCAGATCCAGGCCGGCTGCGAATTCTTCGAAGAGCATGCAAGCATCGGCGACCATGCGGGCCTTGGTTTGCTGCTCGCCGCGGAGCAGCGACGGAACGTCTTCCTTCAGAGCGGACAAGCAACTCGGCTCCAGAAACAGAATCTTGCTTCCGCGGCTGGCGATTGGGAACAGCCCGTCCACAATTTTCGCGGCCTGCGCTCGCGCACCCTCGAGCAGTCCCTGCGAGATGAGCGGTCGTCCGCAACATCCGGGGCGCACGACTTCGACCGAGTATCCGCCGCGCTCGAGCACTTCAACAGCCGCGACTCCGATTTCGGGATCGTAATGATTGGTGAAGGTGTCGTTAAAGAGTACGACTCGCCGGGAGGCCGATCCTATCCGATGTTCAGCGGCCCATCGAGCGAACGTCTCGCGCTTCCATGCAGGCAGTTTACGCCTGCGGTCGATCCCGATCATGTTCGAGACGGCCCCTGCGACCCAGTTTGACATGGGAGCAAAACGCGACCCCCAAACCGACGCATCTGCGATTCCGCCCAAAACTCGCGCGCGCAGAGACGTGCCGTGACGAGTCCAATAATCCGCTAGAAATTCGCTCTTGAAGCGCGCCACATCCACGCCTACGGGACACTCCGCTTTGCACGCGCGGCATTCCAGGCACAAGTCCAATACTTCGAAGACACCCTTGTCGCCGAGTCCCGATTCTCCGAGCTTTCCTGTCATGGCGAGACGAAGCGTGTTCGCCCGGCCGCGCGTGGAGTCCTTCTCGTCGCGCGTCGCCATGTAGGACGGACACATGGTCCCGGAGAGTTTCTTGCGGCACGCGCCGAGGCCGCTGCACATCTCTACCGCGCCGCCAAAGCCGCCGTAATCTGAATAGTCGAACCACGTAGTTGGGTTAGCCGTCTTATACCCCGCGCCGAGCCGAAGATTCGACGTCAGCGGCGGTGAATCGACAATCTTGCCGGGATTGAAAATCGCGTGGGGGTCGAACGTCCGCTTGATCTCGCGAAACGCTTCATACAACGTGTCGCCGAACATCTGGCGCATGAACGGGCCGCGGACCAGGCCATCGCCGTGCTCGCCTGAAAGAGCCCCGCCGAATTCGAGCACCAGGTTCGCCACGGCCTGGGCCAAGCTTTCGAATTTGGCGACGCCCTCTTCGGTCTTCATGTTCACCACCGGCCGGACATGCAAACATCCAACAGAGGCGTGAGCATACACACCCGCTGTGGTCCCGTGGTCGCGGACGATCTGCAGGAACCTACCGATGTACTCGCTGAGTTTTTCGGGCGCAACCGCAGTGTCTTCGACGAAGGAAATCGACTTGGCGTCTTCCTTCATGGCCATGGAGAGTCCCAGCGCGGCTTCACGCAAGCTCCAGATACGTGCCTGCGTGACGGGGTCCGTATCGCAGAAATAGCGATAGCCAAGATTGCGCGCGCGCAGATCTTCTTCTAACGCGACAAGCCGTGGCGGCAGATCTTCTTTCTTATCGCCGTAGAACTCGACGCACAACGTGGCCGCGGGGTCGCCCTGAATAAACGATTTCCGGATGCGATCGAGATTCGCGTTCTGCCGCGTGTTGTCGAGGATCGACTTGTCCATAACCTCGACCGCCGATGGCCCGTGGCGCACAATGGCCGGCGCCGCGGACAGTGCTTCGAGGAGGTCGGCGAACTCAATCACCATTACAGCTTTGGCCTTCGGTAATGGGACCAAGCGCAGCTTGGCCTCGAGCACTACGCCCAAGGTTCCCTCGGACCCGACCATCATTTTGGCTAAGTTCACCGGTTTGGCCGGATCTACGAACTCATTCAAGTTATAACCGCCGACGCGGCGAATAACCTTGGGGTAACGACGCTCGATTTCATCCGCGTGCTCGGCCGCCAGACGCAGGACAGTCTCGTAACAGTTGGCTTCGAGTGAATCACCCGTCGGAACTTTCGCGCGTGGAATCTCACGAAACTCGGCGATGCTTCCATCGGCGAGCACTACGGTCTGCTCCAGCACGTGATCGATAGTTTTGCCATACAGCACGCTTCGTGCGCCTGCGGAATTGTTCGCCATCATGCCGCCGATGGTCGCGCGGCTGGCTGTCGAAATATCTGGCGCGAAACGCAGGCCCAGCGAAGCCAGTTGCGCGTTCAGCTCGTCGAGAACCACGCCTGGTTCGACACGCGCCCAGCGCTCTTCCGCGTTCACCTCAAGAACACGATTGAAATACTTCGAGGTATCGACTTGCAGCCCTTCGCCAATCGCCTGCCCCGCCTGCGATGTGCCGCCGCCACGCATAGTCAGCGGGCACCGCATGCGCCCGCAGATCTGGACGACCCGAATTACATCTTCCCGATTCTTCGGAATCACGACACCTAGCGGCTCGATTAAGTAGACGCTGGCGTCGGTGGAATAGAGGGCGCGGGTGATCGTGTCGAAGCGGACTTCGCCCTGGATCTGGCGCTCGAGCTCATTCTGAAGAGCGGCGGCGTCCACCGCAGGCTCTGCCGGGACCTCCAACTGCACAAGTTTCAACGAATCGAGAATAGCAAAGCGGCGTTAGATGAAGCTACTTGGAGTCGGGTTTGAGACGGCGAAAATACAGGATTCGCTCGTTGTCGTGGTTGGAATTGGTCACGGCTTCCGTTGAGGCAGTAAGTTCCCAGCCCTGCTCGCCCAGCTTGGCAGCCGCCAGCATCATGGCTTCAGCGCCTCGACGGCTGTCCGTGATCGTAGCCGTGACCTCCTCGCTTCGGCATCCCTGGCTGGCGGCGTAACAAATCCTGGCTTGACTTTCCCCAGCCCATGTATTAATTCCTGTGTTCGTGCCGCGTATCGGTGTGGACCAACCCGTAATCGAGCTGTACTCGCACACCTGGGCCGATCGGGCCGGAGCCTGGGATCTCAGGCTTGTGGCGATCAACAGGCTCCTGAGACCACGATCCCAGCTTGGATGATTCGTCTGCGTAGCATAGAGATTCCTCCTGTGCACTCCTGAGACGCGGGCCGACCGTAAAACGTTGACTCGATTTTGCATAATGGGCTGGTGCTCACCAAGCAGCATCTACCCACGCCCGCGCTTCTGCTCAACCTGGACAAGTTCGAGGCTAACCTCACACGCATGGCGGCCCGCATCAAGGAATCTGGTAAGTCGTTGCGTCCGCACGCCAAGGCGCACAAGTGCGTGGAAATTGCCAGGCGTCAGATTACCGCCGGTGCGATCGGCATGTGTGTGGCCACCGTCGCGGAAGCCGAGCTGATGGCGGCTGGAGGAATTCCTGGATTGCTTCTGACCTCGCCTGTCGCCGACCCCGTGAAGATGATTCGCATCGTCAACACCGGCGCGATGGTAGTGGTTGACCATATCCAACAGGTCGCTTGGTACGACCAAGCCGCGCGCGCGGCCGGAAAGAAACTGGAAGTTCTGGTCGACCTGGATGTGGGTGATCATCGCACCGGCGCCCGCTCTCCAGAAGACGCGGCGGAAATCGCCGAGGCTGTGGATCAGGCCGCGAACCTGGAATTGCGTGGCCTTCAGGCGTACTCGGTGTTGGGATCGCACGCCGGAGGGCTGGAAGAGCGCCAGCGCGTCTCCCGGGAGTCATTTCAAATCGCTTCACGCGCGCTCGGCATTATGTTGCGTCGCGGCCTCTCGACCGAGATCGTCACCGGAGGCAGCACCGGGACCTGGGACATCGACACCGCAGTGCCTGATCTCACCGAACTGCAAGCCGGGTCGTATGTGCTGATGGACCTGGCTTATCGCCGCGAAGGTTTGGATTTTCAGAATGCGCTCACCGTCCTGGCAACCGTGGTCAGCGCCAACCATACCGGTTTCGTCACAGTGGATGCCGGCTTCAAGGCCTTCGCAACTGATCGCGGGTACGGTCCCGAAGCCCTGGGCTTGCCGGGATCCAATTACCGCTGGGGTGGCGACGAATTTGGCTATGTGGACATGTCAGACGGATTGCCTAAGCTCGGCAGCCGCCTCGAATTCATTCCTCCGCACTGCGATCCTACGACGAATCTTTACGATAGAATTTATGCTTGCCGCGGCGGCCAGGTGGAAGCCGTTTGGCCCCTGAAAGGCGCTAGTATTCTAGAGGACTTATGAACACACGTATCATTCGGATCATGGGGATTTGGGCACTTGCTTCTCTGGCACTCAGTCCCTTAGCGTTCGCTCAAGAGCACTGGGTGGCCACTTGGGCCGCATCTCCGATCGCTACCAACATCGCCGCCGCTCCGGCTAAACCTGTTGCGACACCCGTGGCAGGTGGTGCTCCAGCCGCCGCGCCCGCAAAGCCCGGGCCGGCACCCCTCAGAAGCTTCAATAATCAGACCATCCGGATGGTTGTGAACACCAGCATCGGCGGTCGCAGCGTGCGCGTGGAGCTAGCGAACACCTTCGGTACGGACCGTCTGAAGATCGGCTCGGCTCACATCGCCCTGCGCGATCACGATTCCGCGATTGTTCCCGCTTCGGATCGCAAGCTGACGTTTAGCGGCCTCGATTCGGCCACGATTCCTCCCGGTGCTTCGATGATCAGCGATCCGGTGGACTTATCCGTACCCGCCGTTGGGAATCTGGTGGTCAGCGTCTATATTCCCGGCGACTCCGGCCCACCCACGCAGCATGCCACCGGGTTGCACACGACGTATATCTCGTCCGATGGCGATTTCACCGGCCAGC
Source organism: Bryobacteraceae bacterium (assembly GCA_025980665.1). GTDB lineage: Bacteria > Acidobacteriota > Terriglobia > Bryobacterales > Bryobacteraceae > Palsa-187. The sequence continues at coordinate 2,087 of JAICXC010000161.1, read as the reverse complement.
CTGATTTCACTCCCGCTCGCACTAGCAACTCCTGGTATTTCCTGTCCGGCGTGGAGGTCCTGGCACCGGCGGATGCCGGAGTCATCGTAGCTTTCGGCGACTCTATCACGGATGGGGCCACATCCACGAATGACGCCGATGCCGCGTGGCCCAGCGCTCTGGCCAGGAGGTTGCAAGCTGCCGGCGCGACGAATCTCGCGGTAGTTAACGAAGGTATTTCCGGCAATCGGGTGTTGGCCGACGGAGCTGGAGTCAGCGCGCTGGCGCGCTTTGAGCGCGATGTGCTGGCGCAGCCCGGCATCAAATACCTGATCTTCATGGAAGCCATCAACGATATCGGTATAACTTCGCGCGCCGGCGCTATCCCGGTCACCGCCGAGGAAATCATCGCCATTTACAAGCAGATGATCGCGCGGGCGCACATGCACGGCATCAAAGTCATCGGCGCCACTCTCACGCCCTACGAAGGCGCGGCCTATTACAGCGAGCCTGGGGAAGTCGTCCGGACCGCCGTGAATCAGTGGATTCGCAAGACAGACTTACTCGACGGCGCACTGGATTTTGATGGGGCGACGCGGGATCCGGAGCATCCTGGAAAGTTTCGGCCGGGGTTCAACATCCGCGACAATCTGCATCCCAATGACGCCGGATACAAGGCGATGGCGGATTCAATCGATCTGTCGTTGTTCGGCGTGAAAAAGCGCTAAGAAGCAGTCCAGCCTAGCGTGGTCAGTTCGGCTTCGAGGTAAGCCAAGCCATCCGCGAGAGTCTTCCGATAACGCTCGTCAGTGCAGTTTTCCAGATCGCGCAGGACACGCGTGCGGTGAAGCAGCAGAGAATCGCACTTCTTGGCGACCGCTAGTTGTTCCGGGGTGAGTCGTGGCTTCGAGTCGCCTTCGCGGGCCCGAGCCGCTGCTATCTGCTCCTGGACCGACTTACTTTCCCAACCGCGAGCCACGTCTCCAGTCTAGCGTACTCCCTAGTTGCCGTGCTCATGGCCGCGGGACGTGGCCGCCCGCATTATTGTTTTCCCTTGGCCTTTGTTTCCAGTTCAACGGCTTTCTTCATGTGAGTAGGATCGGGATTATTCTCAATACACTCGTACTCTTCGACGTGCACGCCAATCGGAGCTCGCAGCACGCCGCCCGTGACATAGGGTTTTGCGAGTGCGCCAGGATCTTCCACCGTAGCTTGCCAGCTCAGGCTTCCGTCGTCATTCAATGTGTAGCGCTCCACCACGTGCATTTGTTCGGTGTGCGTGGTGCCGGTGCCAGAAATCCAAGTCTTGTCGTTGAAGCCGATGGTATCCACTACCAGTGTGTCGCCTTCCCATTTACCGACCGAGTCGCCCATCCACGTTGGTGTGATGTCGTCGGAATGCTTAAGGTCGTTCCCGATCGGGATCCTGCGCCATGCGCGGAACGATTCGTATAAAATCGCCAGTACTTTGGGTGTCTGGATGAATTCCATCGGCATCGGCATACCAACGATACGGGGAATGCCGGGCAGCAGACAGTACAAAGTCGGATCGTCGATCGTGGTGTAATTCTTAGCCTTGCGTGCCGCGTCGAACTCAGGCTTGTAGACCAGCGGCTGGCGTGCAACAGGATGATTATCGATGGGGGGCAGAGGATTCAGAGGGGGAGCCCCCGCTTCGCCATTTATACTTACGCCGCCGCCTTGCCAGGTGCCGCTCAGATCCGGCTTACCATCGGGAGTGCGGGGAATGGGCTTGTGCGTCACAGGGCCCGTCGGGCCCTTGGGAGCTCCGCCCTTACCTTTGCCTTGGCCCTGCCCGGGAGCAGCCAGGGCTAGCAATGCCGCGGTGACCGCCGCAGCAATCGTAAGAGAACTCGCGAACCGTTTTGTCATAGGTACCTCGGCTGGGAGCAGGGTTAGTTTCCGAGCGGCCCTGCGAACTTCTTAGTGCCATCCGGGAACGTCACTTCGCGCCCGGCGCCGGTATTGGTGGCATCTTTTGCTTTATAGGCGGTAATCGTGATGGTATCGCCTTCTTTCAGCAGATTTCGGGAGAACCCCGTTCGCTTGAGTGTATTCGGCGGATACCCTTCGAGCGCCCAGGAAGT